>JALNVG010000142.1 GCA_023227685.1 Bacteroidaceae bacterium | reverse complement strand
TGAAGTTTACTTCACGGTACTCATCGAATTTTGTTGGTCGAAAGAACGAATTATGACCGTTTATCTTAATTCCATAGAGATGGGCAATGGCATTTATGGTGCTCAAGCTGCGGCAAAATATAAATTTCATACTACGGCAGCAAAACTCAGCAAAAGCCAATGCGCGCTTATTGCAGCTACATTACCTAATCCTATTCGTTTCGATTCGGCACATCCTTCGGCATACATTACAAAAAGAGAATATCATATAATGAGATTAATGAGACTTATTCCAGTATTTCCACCTAAAAAAGGAAGATGATTTATTCATCTTCCTTTTTTCTTATTTAAAACAAATTATATAATAAGGTAATAGCCGAATTTACCTACCGATACAAGTATATGTAAATCCGGATTCTTTCATATCGTCCACATCATAAATATTGCGACCGTCTATAACAACCGGATTGTTCATTGTCTTTTTGATTACCGCCCATGAAGGCAAGCGGAATTCTTTCCATTCCGTAATCATCAATAAGGCATCAGCGTCAAGTGCGGCATCATACATATCTACCGCATAATATATTGAATCGCCAATCCTCCTCTTACATTCATTCATCGCCTGTGGATCATAGGCACGAACTTTACAATTGGCCTTCAGCAGCTTATCAATAATATTTAAAGCTGGAGCTTCACGCATATCATCTGTCTCAGGCTTAAAAGCCAATCCCCAGAGCGCAATAGTTTTTCCGTTCAGATCACCCTTGTAAAACGCAGATAATTTATCAAAAAGAATACTTTTCTGTGCTTCGTTCACTTCTTCAACTGCTTCGAGCACCTGCATTCTATAGCCATTCTGACTGGCTGTTTTTACCAGAGCTTTCACATCTTTCGGAAAACAAGAACCACCATAACCGATACCTGCATAAAGGAATTTTCTGCCGATACGGGTATCTGAACCAATTCCGTTGCGTACCATATTTACATCAGCTCCCACCAAAGAGCAAAGATTAGCGATGTCATTCATAAAACTTATGCGGGTAGCCAACATTGAATTGGCCGCATACTTAGTCATTTCGGCCGATGGAATATCCATAAATATCACACGGAAATTATTCAGCAAAAATGGTTTATACAATTTTGTCATCATCTCTTTGGCACGTTCGGACTCAACACCTACCACTACACGGTCCGGGCTCATAAAATCACTGATCGCTTTTCCTTCCTTTAAGAATTCAGGATTGGAAGCTACATCAAATTCCATCTTGACACCTCGTTTATCCAATTCCTCTTGGATAGCATGACGCACTTTTCGTGCAGTTCCCACAGGTACGGTACTTTTGGTGACAACAAGTTTGTAATCTTTCATATTGCGACCGATGGTACGTGCAACCTGCAAAACGTATTTCAAATCGGCACTTCCATCTTCATCCGGAGGTGTACCTACGGCACTGAAGATAATTTCGGCGTCATCAAGACAGCTTTCCAAAGAAGTTGTAAAATTTAAGCGCCCGGCAGTACTGTTGCGTGCAACCATCTCTTCCAAACCTCTTTCATAAATAGGCATAACGCCCTTTTTTAAAGATTCAATCTTCTTTTCATCAACATCAACACAAGTGACATCCAAGCCTATTTCGGCAAAACAAGTTCCGGTTACCAATCCTACGTACCCGGTTCCAACAATAGCTATTTTCATTTTTCTATTAATTATGTATCAAGTCTATTAATTAAGTATCATGACTTTTTCAAAATCACGCCAAAAATAAACATTATTTTTCTTATTTCTTACATGAATGTAAAAAATAACTATTACTTTTGCAAAGATGACTGAATTAACAAAACATATAGAAGCCTTATTGTTAGAGAATGATTGTGTTATCATTCCTAATTTCGGAGGATTTGTAGCAAACTACTCTCCGGCTCAGAAAAAAGAAGAAGAAAATCTGTTTTTCCCGCCGATTCGTTCCATCTGCTTTAATCCGAAGTTGAAAATGAACGATGGTATGTTAGCTCAATCATACATGACAGTCTATAACACAAACTTCTCTGATGCTACGCGCATGATAGAAAAGGAAGTGGAAAAGATGGTTTCCGTGCTTCACGAAGAAGGTAAGGTTGTTTTGGGCAACATTGGTGAAATACACTTCACCATGCACAATACATATGAATTCATACCGCTTGACAATAACTATTTTGCTAAATCTTTTTATGGACTCGAGCCCTTTGAAATGAGTACAATTGCTGATTTGCAGCAACAGTCCAAGGTTGGAAATAAAGAAATTCCGCAAGTGTGGATACCGACTGTTCCACAAAAGAAACAGCAACTCCAAAAGGTCCGCAAAGTCAAGCTCGGCTATTCATTTATCAGAAGTGCAGCGGCTATTTTAGTAGGCATAATTTTGTTTTTTGCTTATTCCACACCGGTAAAGAATACCGGTCTTCAAAAGAATAATTATTCGCAACTTCTTCCTTCCGAATTGATTGAGAGATTAGAGGGACATGCTATACCATTAACGCCGGTATTGACATCGACATCTTCGGCCCAAGAACATAAGGTTGTAACGCCAAAGAATGATCGACCCATGAAAAGTATCAGTAATCCGGTGAAGATGAAAGACGGGACCGACCAATTGAAGCGTGAAGAATTGGCCAAGCAAAAGCCTGTTGAAATGAGACCCACCACCGGACGTTATCATATCATTGTTGCAAGTAGCATATCAAAAGGTTCAGCCGAAAAGTTGATAGAAACTTTAAAAAGCAACGGTTATACAGATGCGAAAATCATACAAAAGGACAATAATATACGTGTCTGCATAAAAACGCTAAGCGATCGCGATGATGCAAATGAGCAGATGCAGAATTTGAGAAAGAAAGGCGAATATAAAGACGCCTGGGTTTATATCTATTGATTTCTAAACTATTTAATATCTCCATATGAAACGAGTTCGTTGTCCGAAATGTGAAAATTATGTTTATTTTGATGAAACCAAATACACCGAAGGCCAATCGCTTGTTTTCGAATGTGAAAATTGTCATAAGGAGTTCAGTATACGTTTGGGTAAAAGTAAGGTAAATAATATCCGACAAGAAGAAAATCAAGAAGAAGAAAGAGATTCTTATGGAGAAGGATTCGGTTCTATTTCCGTAATTGAAAATATATTTGGTTACAAGCAAGTATTGCCTTTACGAGAAGGAGATAACGTCATTGGTAGACATTCGGTCGGTACAGTTATTTCCACACCCATAGAAACACATGATCGCAGCATGGATAGACGTCACTGCATCATTAATGTTCGTTGTAGCAAGACAGGAAGACTTATTTATACCATTCACGATGCACCGAGTATAACCGGTACATTTATAAGGAATGAAATTCTCGGAGATAAGGAAAAAAGATGCATTGGGGATGAAACGGTTGTTACTATCGGTGCAACTACTTTTATTTTACATACAGCTGCAAACAAATAGATCGAACATTTACAATTCTCCTTTACTTGTTGGTAATTCATAATGATATACATCACGCCTCATAGCCATCTTTAGTGCTCTGGCAAGGGCTTTGAAAATACCTTCTATCTTATGATGTTCATTTTCGCCTTCAGCTTTGATATTAAGATTCATCTTGGCCGAATCGCTCAGAGATTTAAAAAAGTGCAGAAACATTTCTGTGGGCATATCTCCTACTTTCTCGCGGTGAAATTCCGTATTCCACACCAGCCATGACCTGCCACCAAAATCAAGACATACCTGGCATAAACAATCGTCCATAGGTAAAGAATATCCATAACGTTCAATTCCCCTTTTACTGCCCAGTGCCTTATAAATACACTCTCCAAGTACAATGGCGGTATCTTCGATCGTATGATGTTCATCCACACTTAAGTCACCTTTAACTGTAACCGTCAGGTCCATGCCCGAATGTTTGCCTATCTGTTCAAGCATATGATCAAAGAATCCCAATCCTGTGGAAATTGCACACTTCCCGTGTCCATCCAAATCCAGAGAGACAAATACATCTGTTTCTTTGGTCACTCTGTGTACTTCAGCTTTTCTTTCGCCTGCAAAAAGGAATTCCGAAACTTTATCCCAGTCCGAAGAATACATGGAGCAGACATCCGTTAGTCCTTTTTCTTTGAGCAATTGATCGGAGTCATTCATATAAATGCCGCGGCACCCCAAATTTTTGGCCAATTCCATATCTGCAGGACGATCGCCGATCACGAAGCTTCCTTTCAAATCATAATCTGGATTATCGATATATTTCTTTAGCATTCCCGTACGTGGTTTGCGCGTCGGGGCATTGTCGGCAGGCATACTGCGGTCGATAAGAATGTCGTCAAAGGTTATACCCTCTCCTGCCAAAGTCTTTAGCATCAGGTTATGAGCCGGCCAAAAGGTTTCTTCGGGGAAAGATTTCGTGCCTAATCCATCTTGATTTGTAACCATCACAAACAAAAAGTCTAAATTGCTGCGAACGAACCCTAAGTTACGCATTACTTTGGGATAAAATTCTAATTTTTCAAATGAGTCAAGTTGGTAGTCAACCGGTGGTTCAATTACAAGTGTGCCATCTCTATCTATAAATAAGATCTTTTTCATATCATTTATTCTTAATCTATTTAGTTCTTTTCAGCCGGATATGCTTTTAGGGCAGAGAGCACTTTTTCATTCTCGATACTTTTGCCGATAGTAATTCGTAGACAATTGAGACAAAGGGTGATAGAACTACGGTTACGCACAATAATTCCCTTGTCCACCAGATAATTATATATTTTTTCGGCATTCGTTACGCGTACGAGTAAAAAGTTTGCATCCGACGGATAAATCTCTTTTATTATCGGTAATTGAGACAATTTTTCTTTTAATATTATCTTTTCTTCTTTGAGTGTTTTAACCCAACGTTCAACCAGATAGTATCGCTGGAGCATTTCCAAGGCCTTTTGTTGTGTAAGTTGGTTCACATTATATGGATACTTCACCTCGTTGAGTATATTTATGATGTCGAGTGAGGCAAAAGCCATGCCCAGTCGGATAGCTGCACAACCGAATGCTTTAGAAAAAGTTTGCAGGATAATCAAATTAGGGAACCTGCTAAGTTCCTTTAAAAAAGAAGGTGAATCTGAGAAATCCTTATATGCTTCATCTATAATGACTAATCCGTCAAAATTTTCAAGGACCTTTATCATTTCTTCACGTGGCAGGTTATTACCCGTCGGATTATTAGGAGAGCAAAGAAAAATCAATTTTGTATGCTTGTCTGATGCAGCAAGAAGATGATCAGCCTTGAACTCAAAATGTTCATCGAGCGGTACCGGACGATATTCGATATTATTAATATCTGCACATACACGATACATACCATAAGTAGGCTCAATAGCCACAACATTATCTATTCCGGGTTCGCAAAAGCAACGGAATTGAAGATCAATCGCTTCGTCGCTACCATTACCCAGAAAGATGTTTTCAGGGTTCACTTCTTTTACTTTAGAAAGAGATAGTTTGAGCTCTTTCTGCAAAGGATCGGGATATCTATTGGTCGGACTATTGTACGGATTTTCATTCGCATCAAGAAATACCGATGCCTGATGTCCGCTATATTCGTTACGGGCCGAAGAATAAGGTTTCAGTTTCCAAATATTTGGCCTTGTCAATTCTTCTAAAGTTCTCATAATTCGATTATTATATTAGTAAAAAAACATGTATCCTATTGTACTTCAAAGTCGTTTTAAAAAAAATGAACGCGAGATTTATAATCTAACTGCAACGGCATTTCTGTGTCCTTCTAGCTTTTCGTTAGCAGCCATTACTTCAATAGCCGGTCCAATCTCTTTCAATCCTTCGGAAGTAATTTCTTGAAAAGTAATTTTCTTAATAAAACTATCCAGGCTTACTCCACTATACATTTTGGCATAACCGTTAGTTGGCAATGTATGGTTCGTACCTGATGCATAATCGCCTGCACTTTCGGTAGAATGAGGGCCGAGAAATACAGATCCGGCATTTATCACTCCTTCTGCATCTTTCTCGTAATTTGCTGTTTGTATAATTAAGTGTTCTGGGGCATATTCATTAGTTACGCCAAGGGCTTCTTCTATGTCTTTTACAAGAACTAATTTGCTGTTTTCAAGAGCTTGTTCGGCTATCTCCTTGCGAGGTAATACATCCAATTGGCGCTTCACTTCTTTTTTTACGGCATAAATTAATTCTTCGCTTGTAGAAACAAGTAAAACCTGACTGTCTACTCCATGTTCTGCCTGAGATAACAAATCTGCCGCTACGAATACCGGATTAGCTGTTTCATCAGCCAGTACTTCAACTTCTGATGGTCCGGCAGGTAAATCGATTGCTACATCACGTAAGCTCACTAATTGTTTGGCTGCCTGTACATATTGATTGCCCGGTCCAGCTATTTTATAAACTTTAGGAATACTTTCCGTACCGTAAGCCATAGCAGCAATTGCCTGAACTCCACCT
>JALNVG010000141.1 GCA_023227685.1 Bacteroidaceae bacterium | reverse complement strand
ACTTTTTTACCATTGAATAACGAAATTCTTGAGAGTATTCTTTTGTTTTGACTCTCTTTTTTACTGATTCTTCCATTGATTTGTTGACTTTTTAAGTCAACCTATAGCAGGACAAGTCAGAACAACAATGCAGTAAATTCAGAGCAAAAATAAAGATATTTTTTTTATTTTGTTTCATTTTCAAAGATTGTTTTTCTGTTTTGCATTCGGTAACTTTTTCCTTTGAGTTGTATTAGCTGACATTTAAATAGAAATCGATCCAGTAGCGCAGTGGCCAAAGTTTCATCATCTAGGGATCTGGCCCACTCAGCAGGAGATTTATTCGTAGTGATGATGAACGAGGTTGTTTCATATACCTGATTAATAAAAACAAAGAATCGGTTGCCATCTTCACGATTTACCGGAAGAGTCATCACATCATCAATAATAATCAATTGAGCCTCTAATAATCTCTTAAACTCTTTAGCTGCATTTGGGGATACATCCTTCAAACGTAAAGTTGACAAGATATCACTGATATTCCTAAAATAGGTCTTGTATCCACGTTGTATGGCATCGTAGCCTAATCCGGCAGAGATATAAGTCTTCCCGGTTCCTGAGGGACCGGTAAGCATGATGTTGTAACATTGATCCAACCAATTTAACTCACGCAATTGATTGAGCTGCGTTGGGTTCAGTCCACAGGTAAAAGAGTAGTCATATTCTTCCAAATCATGTTTGATGGGCAGTTTGGATAATTTCATTCGAAGCAATTGTTGTTTGGCTTCGCGTTCTTTGACTTCGTAAGAAAATATTTTGCATACAAACTCATCGTAGCTGGGTGAGCTATTCTGTGCCTCAAGTAGTAGGTTAGCGATATTGCTACCGATGCCCGATAGGCGCAAGCGTGTGGCATACTTCTTAATTTGCGGTATGTACTGGCTCATTGCTATCGATGTTTTGGTTAAAGATTGATTCATATTCGCTGATGTCGGACTTATCCGGTGCGATGTTTGCCAGTAACTGAGTTTGGTTACCACCAAGGGGTTTAACTGCTTGAACAGGTGCCTTCTTTACTTTATTGGTATTCTCTAACAGAGATTTAAAGTCATTGGCACTAAATAATTCGTTGTGAACACAAAAATCAAGTGCTTTTTCGGATGCTGCAGATCCATAAGTTTCAGCCAGTGACAACAATGTACTAAGCTGATCCCGCACATAACGCGGATATCGTTTGTCAATGCTTTCTATAAAGCAAATGATGTTTGAACTGTGCATAAAACAGTCCTTTACTTTGGAGCGTAACCGGTCCAACTTGATGGATGTGTTTCTGCGGTGATTGTTGTTGATGACATTGTTACCAACACCCACAGGTATCTGATGTGTTGTTATGGTTTGGCCCGATTCGTTGCAGACAATTAAAGATGAACCATCTTCTTTTAGATGTACACGGGTCTCTTCGTTCTTGTATGTTCCAAAGGGTACAGAGTAACTGTTTCCATGGTATTTAACCGTATTTGTCTTTAACACGCGGTGACCTTCTTCTCTTGCTTGTGGGAACAATGGATGCCATGTGATAAGGCAAGGCTGTTCCTTTAACCATTGCTCCTCAGGGATTCGCCTGGTAGTGTTGTGTATCATCGCATTCCCGGTTCTTTGTAGCCAGTTTAAAGCTTGTGCATTCAAAAGATTGATATCAAGAAAGGTACGATGAAAAAGAAAATTATGCTTGACATACCTGACAGTATTCTCAACCTTTCCTTTACTCTGAGGATCGGCCGCACGACAGAATATAACTTTAAAGGGACGGGATGCCTGGTAACTATTGAAGGTATCTGTCATCACATAATCACCCAGATTCTCACGATGTAAAAAGACACTGTCCTGGTCATAGATAATCTCATGAGGTATACCTTTAAAGAACGCAAAGGACAGTTCATGTGCTATCACCGCACTATCTGATGTAAATGGTGTATCACGGAACAATACAAACTTTTGTCGGCTGTAACAAAGCAGCATAATGAAAAAATACACTTTTACCCATTCTCCATTACTAGTGCGTAACTTCTTTTCTCCAAAATCAACCTGTGCCTGTTCTCCCGGTGCAAGATCAGGTACCGGCGAGTATTGACGCTCACTGGCCGTAACCTTTGGGATATTCAGTTGCTTACGAAGATACATCACGTAATTGTATACTGTTTTGGGATCAACTTTTGGAAACAGCTGATAATGCTCTTTGAGCCGGTCGTGCACTACGGATGCAGGTGCATCTTCGAAAGGCTTAAGGTATTGAGAAATAAAATCTTTATAGGGGTCTAACAAACAAGACTTAGAAAACTTCTTGTCCATAAAACTATCCAACTCTTCTTCACTCATTTTTAGCAGTTTCTTTGCTGTGCGGAAGTTGATCTGGAGATAATCGGCTATCCTTTGAATGGAAAAACCCTCGTTCTTTCGAAGCGAATGAATCTGATGATACATAATAATAAATCCTTTCTTTTTTGCGTCCATGGCTTTGATTTTTTTTAGATTTGACTGCCAAGATACGCAGGTTTATAATAATGATAACTTATTACTGTACTTTTGTTCCCTTTTTTACTGTATTTGGATTCCCATTTTTACTGTATTTCTAATTCCTGTTCACAGCATTCTCAGCACGAAGATACGCCAGTTCTCCCTGGAGCTTCTATAACTCTGTTCCCGGTTCTTTTTTCTTCCTTGGTCTTCACATGTTTTTTTGGTGGTTACCCCTATATGTTTGCTGGTATAGGGTACTATAGCCGGCTTTTCGTACTTTATGAATCCAAGATTCTAATGCCGTACGACTGACGTTATTTTTGATTATAAGTAATGACAAAGTTAAACCTTTTCCTAAAAAATCGCCAACAATTTGCTCTTTTACCCCTGATGTAGGTAAATAAAACTTCTTTTTATCCAATCCCGAAGGGCTATATTTCTCATATTTGCGAATCCAATCAGATATGTGAACTCTTTGATTTTATGCCGACTACTTAATGAAGAAATCTGTTCACCTAATTTTGCCAACTTAACTATTAATTGTTTTTTCTCTGTTGAATGTTTCATAGATAGTGAATCCCGAAAGTTAAACAAAAAACTTTCGGGATTCACTTCAATAAGACCTTCTTTTTTATTAGATTAAAATTATTATACCCTTTTCCCTTTCAACATTTTAAAATAGAGTAGGGGCACTACAATTAATGTTAGTACCGTCGATGTAATGGTACCTCCCATTAGGGAAATAGCTAATCCTTGAAATAAAGGATCAAATAATATAACAATTGCGCCTAATACAACTGTTCCTGCAGTAAGTAAAATAGGTAAAGTTCTCACGGCCCCAGCCTCTATAATTGATTGCTTGAGTGGAAAACCTTCTTTCAACCTGATATTAATGAAATCTATTAGTAATATTGAGTTCCTAACCATTACACCAGCCAAAGCAATAAAACCAATCATAGATGTAGCACTAAAATAGATATTCATTAACCAATGCCCGATTACGATTCCGATGAGGGAAAGGGGAATTGCGGAAAGCATAACAATCGGTACCAAGAAGTCTTGGAACCATCCGACAATCAGTAGATAAATAATCAATATAGCCACAAGAAAGGCAATACCGAGATCCCGGAACACGTCATAAGTAATTTGCCATTCTCCATCCCATTTTACGGTATAGTTATCTTCATATTTAGGTTGTCCGTTATTGAGTATATTAAGTTTATATCCGTTTGGAACAGAAATATTAGAAATCCCCTTCTCCATATTAAGTATTGTATAGATCGGACTCTCCAGATTACCAGCCAATTCCGCTGTTACTTCAATCACTTCCATTTGATCTTTGCGCATAATGCTTGGCTTTTTAGTTTGCATATTTAGAGTTGTCAGATCTCCTAGAGAAACGACTTTCCCCATTTGGTTACGAATAGGAAGACTTTTTAACTCATCTGAAGATGATTTATCACTTTCTTTCAGTTTCAACATGATAGGAATTGGTTGCAAATAATTATCTTGATGCAATACTCCTGCCATACGTCCGGAAACAGCGGCATTTAAGTTATCTGAGATTTGCGCAGGGATAACTCCGAGTTTCATAGCCTTGTCTCGATCAATAGAAAAAAGCATTTCTGGTTGTGGATATTCGTAAAGAATATCCACATCAACAACACCTTTTTCTTTTTCCATTTGTGCCTTAATTTGTTTCGCAATAGATAGTCGAACATCTTTTGACGGTCCATATACCTCAGCTACCATAGTTGAAAGTACAGGCGGTCCCGGTGGAACCTCTACAATTTTCACATTTGCATTCATACGTTTCCCGATTTTTTGTATGCCGGGTCGTAAAGCTTTTGCAATGTCATGACTATCTACTGAGCGGTCATTCTTATTTACCAGATTTACTTGAATATCAGCTACATTATCTCCGCGACGCAAATCATAATGCCTCATTAGACCATTAAAACTTATTGGGGCAGATGTTCCAGCATACGTTTGATAATTATCTACATATTTTTGTTTGCCCAGATATATACCGATTTCCTGTGCGACAGCGTTTGCTTGCTCTAGAGGTGTTCCTTCGGGCATATCAATTACTACTTGAATTTCATTTTTATTGTCGAAAGGTAACATTTTTACCGGTACAACTTTAAAGAAAAAGAGCGATATTGATGCGATAAGTAAGAATACTGTTGTTAACATGAATATCCAGCGATAGCTTCTCTTTTCCAACATCGGATTAATGATCCGACGGTACATATGGTAGATTTTTGTATCTTCTACTCGATATTCTTTTATAGAACATTCTTCCAATTTCTCGCCGGGACGAGAACCCGTAAAAGCCGTTTCCATGGCATCATATTCAGCATTAGCTTCACATGTTGCGGCGGTTAATTTATGATCCCTATCTTTAATTAATTTTTCTGCCAGCTTTTGTTCTTTAGTTCTAAGAAAAATAAATCCCAGATAAGGAGTTAATGTAAGAGCTATCAGTAAAGAAAAGGACATTGCGATAGTAGCACCAATAGGCATCGGGCTCATGTATGGACCCATTAAACCAGAAACGAATGCCATGGGAAGAACAGCTGCAATAACGGTTAGAGTTGCCAATATAGTAGGATTACCTACTTCGTTAATCGCATAAAGAGCAGCTTCACGCATAGAAGCATACTTCATCTTAAAGTGTCGATGCATATTTTCAGCCACAATAATGGAATCATCTACAACGATACCGGTTACAAATACTAAGGCGAATAGCGTAATACGGTTGAGTGTATAATCCATAAAATAGTAGGCAAAAAGAGTTAAGGCAAAAGTTACCGGAACAGAAAGGAATACCACCAAGCCTCCGCGCCAGCCCATGGCCAGCATAACAAAGAGTGTTACAGCAAAGATTGCGCCCAGTAGATGAAGCAATAATTCTGACACCTTTTCACTTGCAGATTCGCCATAATTTCTTGTTACGGCAACATGTATATCAGGTGCAATTTGTTCTGCTTCCATTTTCTTGACTTTATCAAGTATTTGAACAGATAGTTTTTTAGCGTCGGTTCCCTGTTGTTTACTTACTGCAATAGTGACGGCCGGTATTCCTTCATATGAGACATAACTTGTAGGAACAGCAGGCCCTTCAGAGACTGTAGCGATATCACTCAGGTAAACAGGCGATTGTCCGTTCATCCCTACGATAAGATGGCTGATTTCTTCAGCTGAGTGAAGAAAATTTCCTGTTTCTACCTGATAAACTTCGTTATTTCTGTAAGCATTGCCCGATTCCATTTGCATATTAGCACCTTGCAAATAGTTGGCGATAGAAGTCATATCCTGATTCATTCCTGCCATTTTATTTTTATCAAGAATGACGCGTACCTGTTTAGCTCTTCCTCCCAATAATTTTATTCCGGTTACATGTGGTATCTTTTTTATTTCACTTCGAATCAATTCTGCCTGTTGTAAAATAATATAATCAGAACTTTTTTTACTCCATAAGGTCATACTCAATACAGGAACATCGTCAATAGAACGTGTTTTAATAAGAGGCATTGAAACACCCTGAGGCATCTCATCCATGTGTTTCATGATCTCATTATACAATTTCACTAATGAGTTTTCAACATTTTCTCCTACATAAAATTGTACGGTAAGCATACCTTGACCATTCATGGATGTGCTATATAAATGTTCAACCCCTTTTACATTGGAAATTACACGTTCCAGTGGTGCAATTATTTTTGTTTCCACTTCCTTGGGAGAAGCTCCCGGCATACTTAAAAATATATCTGCAGCGGGAACTGTTATTTGAGGGTCTTCTTCGCGGGGAATAAGTGCGATGCTATAAGCTCCTACCAATAAAAAAACAATCATCAGAAGCAGAGAAAGTTTGCTTTGCAGAAATGCACCGGCAATACGGCCGGCTATACCTTGTTTCATAGTTAGTTTCCTCCTTTATTTAATTGATAGTAACGTACCATTTTGAATTCTTTCTTTGTT
>JALNVG010000140.1 GCA_023227685.1 Bacteroidaceae bacterium | reverse complement strand
AATTCACGATAAACAGAGGAAGCAAAAGAAGCCTGCTGCCTAGAACCGTGGTCAAGTTTGATACCGCTCTCCAGTTTAATCAGGACTTCTGGGTATTTACGGGTCAGCCAAACCGGAGGAGCAGCTGTCGGAGTGCATAGAATTACTTTTAAATCATATTTGGCAGCCAATGAAATGGCACGATCCAACCAAGAAAAATCATATATTCCCTCTTTGGGCTCCATCTGTACCCATGCAAACTCGACCAAATGAGTGAACTCAAAACCAAGCTCATGCATTTTCTTAAAATCACGTTCCCATTGCTTTTCGTTCCATTGTTCGGGATAATAATAGACACCGGTTTTAATTAAATCAGCATCATTAAACCACTTCTTTTGAGCAAATAAGTTACTGCATAAAAACATTAAAATTAGACAACTGAATATTTTTCTATTCATTTTCATAATATTATCAAATTGATTAAAAGATTTTGTGTTTCTATTATAAAAACATATTACATAACAAGTAATTTTGCAAACCCATTATTGTAATAATTATAAGAGAATAGTCCAAAGATAAATAAAATCTTGAGAACAAATAATAAACATTGTTTTTTATCCCGTAAGAATTTAAATATATATGATTTAAAAAAACGAGTATCGTTAATTTGCGTATTTTTAAGATTAAACTGCGCTTTTTGCGAGACAGTAAACCGAAAATTCTGTTATATTTGTCGAAATATAATAAGTTTTATAAAACATACAAGAATGAAACACCGAATATTGCTATTAGGCACAATCATGTGCTTTTGGTTCACCATATCATTTATTACAAACATTCTCGGACCGTTAATTCCTGATATCATAAATAATTTCGGACTAAAGAACTTGGCATTGGCCGGATTCATTCCCACCTCTTTTTTTATAGCTTATGCTATCATGTCTGTTCCGGCAGGATTGATGATAGACCGTTACGGTGAAAAGACTGTTCTTATCATAGGTTTCATGTTACCATTTCTGGCAACTCTAATGTTCGCATGTATACATTCTTACACCATGTTACTCATATCATGCTTCATCATCGGTTTAGGGATGGCAATGCTTCAAACAGTACTAAATCCTCTCCAACGTATTGTTGCCGGTAAAGAGAATTATGCTTTCATAGCCGAACTCGCACAATTTATTTTTGGAGTAGCATCTTTCTTAAGTCCATTATTTTATTCATATTTGGTTCAAAATTTGAACACAAACAATGTAGCACAAACTAAAAACATCTTTATCAATCTGTTGAGTAAGATAACACCCCCTTCTTTGCCTTGGGTTTCATTGTATTGGGTGTTTGCTTTATTACTTTTGATCATGATAGCAGCCTCTTCATTGAGCAAATTTCCACAAATCACCACAGATAAAGAACAAGAACAAGAAGGAAAGACCTCATATTCATGGCTATTTAAGCAGAAATTTGTCTGGCTATTCTCGCTTGGCATTTTTTGTTATGTAGCTACGGAACAAGGTACATCCATATATATGACTACATTCTTATCACAAGTATATGGTGTAAATCCGCAGACAGAAGGCGCACATCTAGTCAGTTTTTTTTGGGGATCAATGACCATAGGATGTATTATCGGTATGATACTGCTAAAATTAATTGACAGCCGAAAATTACTCCGATATTCGGGATATATCACATTGATCCTGTTGGGCTTATCCCTCTGCGGATCTAAAACTCTTGCTGTAATCTGTTTACCGGCTATGGGATTCAGCATCTCAATGATGTATTCCATTATTTTCTCACTGGCATTAAATTCCACAAAACACCATCTTGGTTCCTTTGCCGGAATACTTTGCTCGGCTATCGTCGGTGGTGCCGTCGGTCCCTTACTTATCGGCGTAATAGCTGATTTTACCAATTTACATATTGCTATGCTTCTAATTGCCATCTTTGTATGCTACATGATTTTCATCGGATTCTGGGCCCATCCGTTAGTCAACAACAAGACCGTATCATTAAAAAGACTCCTTACTCATAAATAAATAAGCGATGAAACAAAAAACCTTTTTCCCATTATTAATATTTTCACTTTCTATTGTACCTTTTACCAATAAGTTACATGCAACAAATTTCATTGCCGTTAATGATCAGATAAAGATCGAAAATTCAGTTACTAAAAGATATAAAAATAATCGTCCGTCATTGCAGAAACGACTGTTCACCTCAAAGGCAATCGAATCTGAAATTACTTTTATCCAAAAATTGCTTACCAATGCTAAACTCTCATGGATGTTTGGAAATTGTTTCCCTAACACTCTGGATACAACTGTACATTACCGTATTGAAAATGGCCAACCGTATACTTTTGTTTATACAGGAGATATTCATGCCATGTGGCTTCGCGACTCCGGTGCACAAGTATGGCCTTATGTACAATTTGCCAATAAAGACCCTAAATTAAAACAAATGATAGAGGGTGTCATTCGCTGTCAATTAAAATGCATCAACATTGATCCTTACGCCAATGCATTTAATGATGGAGCAACGGGAAAGGGATGGACAACTGATGATACAGCAATGAAACCGGAACTCCATGAACGCAAGTGGGAAATAGATTCCCTCTGTTACCCGATCCGTCTGGCTTATCAATACTGGAAAGTAACCGGAGATACAAGCATATTTAACAATGTATGGATAAAGGCAGTAATTAATATACTAAAGACATTCAAGGAGCAACAGCGTAAAACGGGTGTAGGTCCTTATCACTTTTTACGGGTTACGGACCGTGCACTGGATACTTTAAACAATGACGGATTGGGTGCTCCGGTCAAACCTGTGGGACTAATTGCTTCAAGCTTTCGTCCGTCGGACGATGCTACAACACTTCAGTTTCTTGTTCCCTCAAATTTCTTTGCTGTTTCCTCGCTTCGTAAAGCAGCAGAAATTTTAAGAGTAGTCAACAAGAATGCAGATTTAGCCAAAGAATGTACAGACTTGGCCCAAGAGGTTGATACGGCACTAAAGAAATATGCTACATACAATCACCCTAAATATGGTGTTATTTATGCTTACGAAGTTGATGGATTTGGAAACCGCATGTTGATGGATGACGCCAATGTACCGAGTTTATTGTCTATGCCATATTTGGACATAATGAGCGTTAACGACCCGATCTATCAGAATACGCGTCGCTTTGTATGGAGTAAAGATAATCCTTACTTTTTTAAGGGTAAAGCAGGTGAGGGTATCGGAGGACCACACATAGGATATAATATGATTTGGCCCATGAGCATTATGATGAAAGCATTCACAAGTCAGAACGATGACGAAATCAAATCATGTATCAAGATGTTGCTTGACACAGATGCAGGAACAGGGTTCATTCATGAATCATTCAACAAAGACAATCCTAATAAATTTACACGCCCTTGGTTTGCCTGGCAAAATACTTTGTTCGGAGAATTAATATTGAAATTAGTCAATGAAGGTAAGGGAGGTTTACTTAATAGCATTAAATAAAAAGACTTTTTATCGGATATCCTTAATTGATTATATCAATTATCTCCACTGAGGAAATGAGGGAAAGTAACTATCCCCCGCAACCGATAATAAACTTTGCATCGCAAACATAGAGTAAATGCATTGCAAACACCAGGTAATTGCATCGCAATTTTAAAAAATTGCGATGCAAAATTTCTCAGAAAGAACTAACGAAATTTGTTACTACAAGAGTTTAGGCGAATAACAACAAGAGTTATCCGGATAAGAACTGATGTTATCCGGATAACTCTTGTTGTTAATGAAATAACTCTTATTGTTATCGGCGAGGCGGATGCGCGTAGCCTATTGAAGAGGATAAAATCAAAAAAAACGTCTCAAAAAAGTCACATTACTTTATTTTATTACGTAATCTATATTCCGAAGGAGAACATTTCTTTAGAATCCTAAACTGTCGTGCAAGATTTTTATAATCAAGGAAACCCACACTTGAGGCAATTTCCGATATTGACTCATTACTTATAAGTAGAAGTTGGGCAAACTGCTCCATCTTAAGATTTAAAATATATTGGTAGATAGATTGTCCGGTTACCTTTTTAAACCGTGTTTCCAACAAACGGCGCGACAAAGGTACTTGCTTAACAATATCATTCACACTTATTTTCTCAACAATGTTTTGATGAATAAATTTTATGGCTGTCAAGATATAAGGATCATCCGTAGAATATATATCAGTAGAAATACGATTGACAATATTCAAAGGTTTTATAAAAATGTCAGGAGGCACCATCTCTTTATCCTTCAGCATTTTTTCGATTAATGCCGCGGCATCATATCCTCCCATCTCAACATTCATCTGCAAACTGGAAAGAGGAGGATCTGAAAGATTACAAACCACAGTATCATTATCCACACCCAGCACCGCAATTTCTTCAGGAATCTTAATACCGATAGTACGACAAACTTCCGTTATCTTAATTGCCTGATTGTCATCACATGCCAAAAGTGCGGTGGTTGAAGGCAAAGCCCTGAGCCATGAAATTAACGGAACAGAGTCATAATACCACAAATTTTCTATCTGCTCGTTATTATACTCATAGAAATTCTTACCAAGGCCTTGCGCCTGAATATATTCATAAAAGCCTTCCTCACGCTCGGTAGACCAAACAACATCTTTGTAACCGAAAAAAGCAAAACTTCTATATCCCTTTCTAATGAAAAAATCAGCAGCCATTCGACCGGCCAAACGATAATCACTTGTTATATTAGGAATGCCGGGAAATCTGGACTTATAATCCTGAGCCAATGCTATAATTCCGTTTTCAGAAAAAGCACTCACATCATCATCAACATCAAATTGAGCAATAATAGCATCAGCTTCCCACTTCTTTGCCCAATCTACCACACCGGCTATTCCATTATGCTGCTTATAAGAAGGAGGCATACGGCAAACCACCCAGGGATCTCTTCCTTTTGAATATTTCAGAATTCCCCTTAACAGGTACCGCGCATAAGCTTCAGTAAAATCGGTAAGAAATATTAATCGTATCATGGTATTAAAGCTGAAGCACCCAATAAACTGATATCCGTAGCCTTCGTACTTAATAAATGCAGATTATTTAAAGACAGAATATCAGTCACCTTATATATAACGTTTTTTTTACTTAAAATCATACTACTTTCCATTTTGAGAATATATATTTTTTCGGTACCAAAATTTATTACTAATTTCATATTTATAGTCGTAAAAAAGTTTATATAAAAGTACATATTTTGTATGTTCCAAGATTCTTAATATCATAAAAAGTTTATAAAATCACAAAAAAAAATCGTATTCCATTTAAATAATGGATAAACTTTTTCAACAACAATCCGTTTTGAAAGTTTAAAGGTATCTTGCAACCTAATATTTCTCGAAGAAGCACCGATTTTACTAATAGACTTTATCATCGGTCCTTTTTTAGTTTTCCCATTAAAAAATGATCTCCTTTCCGCTATAAAATCTTTGTGCATGATATTATTAACAGACAAACATAAAACAATTTATAAAAGCTCAATTACGACCAGCAATAACTACTTCAGCAAATGACATAACATACCTGATCCGACAACACCGAATTTCTTCTCATTCGATTTTCTGATCAATACGTATGGTGAACTCCATGCCGAAGGAAAGCCACCGGTAATATTGCTTATATAGACTACTTTGATTTGATGATATCCTCTTGCCAAAGCCATTGAACCGTCATGGTGGGAGTATTCTTTAATTTCATTGTTGTTATTGATAAGCAACCAGCCATCGATCCAGACTTCCGAGTTTTCGGAAGAGAAATAGTACACACCATCTTTCTCGACAGAAAAATAACCGTCGGCTACTGCAGCATGATGCCGGTAAGCATTTTCGTCGGTCTGTTCACTTTTGTGCAGACCTAAAAAATCGCCCGCCGATGTAGATTCCCATTTTTTAGAAACCGGTAGTTTTCTGCTGTTGAGAGAGTCATCTTTCATTACTTTAAGAGCCACACCCAATGAGGCATCTGTAAAGTTGTAAGCTTTGGAATAATTTTCTTTTTCCAAACGGATGGAACGGATGACACTCATCTTTCGGGAAGGCAGCACGGACGCAATTTTAAATAACAGACTTTTCCTTATCGTAAGAGGACGTTTATAAGTCCTTGAATCAGGAGTCGGATCCTTGCCATTGGTCGTATATACCATTTTGATCGGTCGTGTGGTTTTAAAAATCAGCTTCGTAGAATGTACAAAGGCCACCTGATTACACGACCCATACGGCTGTTCCGGAAGTGGTATATGATAATTGATATGAAGACTATCCAAACGAATCTCTGCCTTATCCAACCTGCGGGTAAAATCTTTGAAGTTTTTTTCACCTTCGGGTGTCCAACCCGTTTCCGCCACAGCCAAAGCCCGTGGATACATACGATATTCCATTATTAGGGGCGTTGCAGCGTATTCGGTCCATAAATCACATTGCACACCCTTGATAAAATGATCTTTATCCTCCATTACCAATTCTTT
>JALNVG010000139.1 GCA_023227685.1 Bacteroidaceae bacterium | reverse complement strand
CCGTCTCCGTAAGGTTGTACGCCGCAATCTTTCAATATTTGAGGATTACGATTCACAATGGTCGAATAAAGAAATATCTGGAAAATATATCCCGGTCGCCTGCTATCAGGTGTAAATAAATCTTCTACACCTTTCGGAATCAACGGTTTACCGCCTGTTTTATAATCAACAATACGTAACGTGTTTTCTTTGATATCCATCCGGTCTATTGTTCCGCCAACAGATAATTGTATCGCACCATCGCCGGTCTCTATTTCCATCTTTTCGCTCACCCGATTCTCCATCGCAATCATTTCAAAGGGAGCATCTCGAGCATCATTGTGCAATAATTGTTTCAAATAAGCATAGATAACTTTAGAATTAATCAGTTGAATGCCGTTATATAGAGGTTTCGTATTTTCGGGAAGTTGAAAGAACTCTTTGCAGAAAGCCCGGTCAACAAATCTTTGCAACTTCACAGGATTGTAAGCCAGCTTTTCGAGGTCTTCTTTTGTTATTGTTTGCCCATGCTTCGTAAGCTCCTCATAAATCCATTGGGCCGATAAGTGAAAGATCGTACCAAAGAGTGCGGAATCAATTTCATTGCTCACTTCATCAGGAGGCTTCAATCCGACCACATACCGAAAATAAAATTTCAGACCGCAATCCATATACGTATTGAGCGCAGAAGGAGAGAGGATGCCCGCCTTGGCACCGGTGTTGAAATCAAAACGCTCACGCAATCTTCTGAGAATATCCTGTTCTTTCACCACTTCGATAGCCGGACTGCTTTGAACAGTTTGCTCCGCTTCAAGCGATTGGATGTTTATTTCATGCGGCCATTCAACAAGAAATTGTAACATGAAACGTGAACATTCACCCTTGTTCAATCCGTCGGATGAATTATTATACATCAGCGTAACCTGCTCGGCTCGCTGAATCAGACGATAAAAATAATAAGCATAAACCGAATTCTTGTGCTCAATGGTAGTCATGCCGAAAGCCTTGCGCAGGTTGTATGGGATGAATGAAGGATCACCTTCCGATTTAGGCAATTGTCCCTCGTTAAGCGAAAGCATGACAAGATTGCGAAAGTCAAGATTACGTGTTTCCAACACTCCCATGATTTGCAAACCGATGGCCGGTTCGCCATGAAAAGGGATATTGGCCGTTGATAACTGCTTGTCGATCAAACGCCTCAGGGTATCAGTCTTTACTTGCAATTCGCCGGTATCCATCAAATTGATAAAACGATTGATGAGCGTATAGCTCTTGAATAATGATTCGCGGTAAAGCTGGTCATAAATATAATCGATATGCTTTTCGTCACGAAACAAGACAGAGATGTCTTTTAATAAATCGATGACGTATTCACAAAGTTTCTTGTTGCCCGTTTGTGGAGTAAACAGTTTGGTAAGTAACGCGTCACCATTGGCCATCAGCTCGGAGGGCAGGGGATAGAAACGATTTTTTGAAGTAAGTTCGCGCTCCAGCGTTTCGGCCTTGTCAGAAAGTTGCCGGATGTACGGATGCTTGAGAATACTTTGAACCGATTCAAAAGTATACCGTCCCGATATCTGATCATAACCTACTGTTTGCAAATCAAATGCAGCCTTGATAAAACTATAAACGGGGGTCTGCGAGAGGGGAAATCCCATTGTTATATTGACATTCTTCACCTCAGAAGGAATGGAATGAAGTACCGGCAACAATAATGACTCGTTGCACAGCACAACGGCATTTTCTTTTTCGGCTATTGTCTTGTCGGACAATGTATCATGCAACCATTCGGTGAGATAGCGAGCCTGTGCATTTTCGGTAGGCGCTGCGATGAAACGGACCTTTTTGGGGTTGCTCAAACAATTGAAATAAGACTCATCAAGCTCATTTGGAAATTTCTTCAGGTTACGGTTAATGAATTCTCCCGCTTCGTGCTTGAAAGGAAACCGTTTGGTGTAAAAGAGATCATAATCCCAGTAAAACAAGGCCTTGTTTGATTCTTTGAGATACTCGAACAGTTGCGTCTCCACCTGATTAAGTACGTTGAAACCGACAAAAACATATCGGTCATAAACAAATTGGGCACCATCAAGCTTTGATACTACATCACGATATATCATGCCTTCATAGGCATATCCCAACGCAGACAAATGATCACGGAAAAGGTGATAAACTTCTTTCAATTCATCCCACAACGAGATAAAACGTTCTTTCAGCACTGTACGTTTCTCAATGGAGAACTGCTGAAAGAAGCTTTTGATGGCTTGTTCCTGTTCTTTATCCAAAAAGGTATAGTCGTCCGATATTTTCTTCAGATCCTCCAGATTGCTGAATAACCGATCCGCATCCACCAGATTCTTATCCACATCATCAAAATCACTCATCAGCAATTCGCCCCAGAAATAAAATTCATCCAATGATTCTTTGCTTTCGGTAGCTTCTTTAAAAGCCTTGTACAGTTCACAGATCAAGAATATCGGATCTCCCTTTTTTAATGTGGACAAAGACTGAAAGAGATCACTGATGCTCAAAAAGGCCGGAGCCCAAATAGGTTGGTCGGACTCTTTGGCCAAGTATTCATTGAAGAATAATCCGGCACGTTTGTTAGGAAAGACGATAGCCGTACGCGATAAATCGTTTCCAAACTTCTTATGAAGATCCTCAGCTACTATTTGTAGAAATGTTTTCATACTTTCTCTATTTTTTCTTCATTCACATACCAAAGATATCCGGAAATGTGTTGGTAGCCCATGCGGGTGAGTAGCTGTATATAACTGTCCACCTGCTTATTATATTTATTGCCCGGCTTTCCAAACTTAAAATCAACCACAACCACTTGATCGTCTTTCATCATCACACGGTCGGGACGCCTCGTTTGCAAATCTCCATCCTCCGTATAAATGATGGCACATTCTTTAAAAAGGGTCCATTTGCCCGAATACCAATCTTGTACTTGTGGCAATGCAAGTGCTTTTTGCGCAAGCTGTTTGATTTCGTTTTCTTCATCCCGATCACCGATCACTCCCTCAAGCACCAGTTCGTCAATGGTTTTATCTATATCAGCCTCTGTTTCAATCATCGAGAATAGTTTGTGTAGCAACCTTCCCCGATTAATAAATCTGTTGTCGGATTCTTTTTCATCAATTCCACCGATGAAATCGGCAGAAAGATTAGATTGACGGAATTCCACTTCATGATATGAAGACACGATATGTACAGGTACTTTTTGCGGTTGCTGAATCATTTTGTTGCGATGAACCCGCTCTTTTTTCTCTTCGGAAGTACAGAGTTCACCCTTTTCATAACACACTCTATCCCAAGCTTTTCCTTCATCATCGGCCACCTGTTGTAGAACAGAGCCAAGCATTTCAGACATCGAACCCTTCTTCTTGTTCTTATTACTCCATACAATCAGGTTCTTTGCCGCACGGGTGAAAGCAACGTAAAGCATGTTCAGGTTATCAACCCAGAGTTGCAGACGTTCGTCAAGGTAGGCCTGTGCGTAAATCGATTCGGCCATATTCTTTGAATAATTGACAGGGATGAGACCAAGCATGTTGAAGGGTTCATGATCATTATGACACCACACGATTTGTTGTTTCGTTTCATTTTCCTGACTCCAGTCGCAGAAAGGAACCAATACGGTGTGATATTCCAGTCCCTTGGCTTTATGTATGGAAAGTATGCGAATGCCATCCATATTGCCACTCATTATTGTTTTGGTCGACAAGGTCTCGTCCCAATATTGCAAAAAGTGATCAATATCCGAAGAATTCTCTTCCAAATAAGCCATCACCTGATCAAAGAAGAATAACACGTATGCTTCTTGTTTTGCTATACTATTCAATTGGAAAAGATTGAAAATTTCTTCTAATAACTCATATAAGGGCAATTGCCTAAGCCTATGTGCCTGCCCGGCAAAACCTTTGGGCATAAATTCATCCATCGGATGAATAAAGAGACTGTTCCAGTCGTGTTGTTCACCCAAAACTTCCGTTTGATAAGAGATTGCCAATTCCGACTTGACAATCTGATTTTCAGGATTCGAGAGGTAGCGTAAGACGCTGATCATCAGGTTGACCGCCAATGAAGATTGCAATTGAAAGGCCTCGTCGGAGATAATCTTACAGTGCAGTTCTTTATCGAAATAATCACCGATAGATGAAATATATTTCTTTTTTCGTATCAGTATGGCAATATCATTTTGTTTCACTCCCGAGGCAAGCAGATGCTTGACTTCTTCACCCAGATTGAATATCGTGTTTTGTATATAATCAAAGTCCCGATCTTCGTTCTTGTCCAGAAAAGTAACTTTCACATAACCCGTATCCGTCTCTTTTGCCGATTCTTGTTTCACATCACTGTAAGCCTTCAAAATCGGTTCGCAATTACTACCGAGTTCCTCCTTATATTTATGATTAAAGAATTCGACGGCATGCGGAAACAAACTGTTATTGAAACTGATGATGTTTCTTTCACTTCGCCAGTTCATCTTCAGCGTTTCTACTTCTATCGGGAAATTCTCAAGTTTATCATTCAGATTATTCAAGATATTCCAATCTCCGTTTCGCCAGCGGTAAATGGATTGTTTTACATCACCGACGATTAAACTGTCAGCTCCCTGCGACAATCCTTCAAGCAGTAACAGCCTGAAATTGTCCCATTGCATCCGACTCGTATCCTGAAATTCATCAATCATTATATTCCGGATATTAGCTCCGATTTTCTCAAAAATAAAAGAAGAATCACCGTTTTCAATCAACTTATGCAACAGGATATTCGTATCGGACAGAATGAATCGGTTTTTCTCTGTATTTTGTTCTCTTACTTCGTTATTAATATTCGAAATAAGTTGCAACAGATATAAGTATCTCAGCGATAAACGGCAACTGTTCATTACCCGGTTATTTTTATATCGAAGACTTTCTATCTCTTGTGATAGCGGTATCAGCTGCGATTCGGCAAGATTTATAATTTCATTATGGCGTGAATCTTTCTGTCGAGCCCATTCATTGGCGTCACTAAAACATTTATGAATAGTCAGATTATAATTCTTATCGGACAAATCACCGTTGTAAATCTTACGGAAATAGTTCATGATGATCTTCCCACTCTTGAAATCTTCTGCCTGAAAATCGTTTTCCTCTAATATTTTTGAAAGTCGGTCTACATACTCTTGCATTTGTTTCAAAGCAGCCGTTTCGATCTCGTTCATCGTTTTGCGATAAGTTTTGATGAGATCGGGCCTCTGCATTGCCTCACGCAGCGTTTCACCGTTTTCAACAAATGCCTCGTTGAAGATATTCAGACCAAAGGATTTAAGTTCTTTGCTCACCATCTTCCATCCCTTATCATCGTTGATCTTTTCATGAATATACTCCATCAGACAAGTAAGGACAGGAGAGGAGGACTGCAATTTTTCAATCATGGAATCAACCGCATCATTCAATACTTTCTTTTGATCGAGCTCTATTGTCAGTTTCGGACTCAGCTCAAGTTCGCGCGCCAGATTTTGCATTACCGATTGAAAAAAAGAATCGATGGTAGTCACCTTAAACCGGTTGTAATCATGCAAAATACCACTCAGAGCCTCACCGGCCGCATGGCTTATTTCTTCTTCTGTTTTTCCGGTTTCTTTGACGATGATGTCCATATAAACCTTTGATTCGGCATCAAGGGTATATAGTCCGTAAAGTTGACTCAAAATGCGTTCCTTCATCTCAGACGTCGCCTTATTGGTAAACGTTACGGCAAGTATCTGTTGGTATGCTTTGGGATTCAGCACAAGTAGTTTGATGTATTCTACAGCCAGACGAAAAGTCTTTCCGGAACCGGCAGATGCTTTATAAACCAGGAGTTTCATAACTATTATTCTTTTTTCTCGCGGAAATTACGATTTGTTGCAACAATTAATACGATACAAAGCCCGAGCAAACCAACGATGAGATATGCTGTGGACATGCTGAACCTCTGTGAGATTGCACCGATTAATAATGGTGCGATAAGCGAACCGATAAAGCTGATGCTTGACAGAATGGTCAAAGCTACTCCGACCGGTGTTTTTGATTGAGTGCCGACAAAGCTGTAAATGGTTGGCACAACTGAAGATATGCCAAGTCCGACAAGCATAAATCCAAGAGAATTAAAAATGACCTTCAACGCTACCGAATCAAAAGCTTTGCCCAACAGAGCGGTGGTATAAAATCCGACAAAGATTAAACTGCCGGCTAATATAAGAACATTTCTTTTGCCAATCTTACTGTATGCATAGTTGGTTAGGAAACGGCCGGTGGTCATCATAACCATAAAGACAAGAAAACCTATCTGCAAAGTCTTCGGGACCTGCAATACTGTTTGAAAATAGGTACCGCTCCAGTCGAACATCGCACTTTCTACGATTAAACCGAACAATCCTGCAGTACCGAATATCAACAACAACTTTTCCGGTTTGCGGAACAATAAGAAAAAGCCATTGATCTTGGATGATTCATTTTCTCCGGAATCATCGAGCACCGGTGTGCTTTCCTGCAAATATCT
>JALNVG010000138.1 GCA_023227685.1 Bacteroidaceae bacterium | reverse complement strand
CTTTTTTACCATTGAATAACGAAATTCTTGAGAGTATTCTTTTGTTTTGACTCTCTTTTTTACTGATTCTTCCATTGATTTGTTGACTTTTTAAGTCAACCTATAGCAGGACAAGTCAGAGTTCATAATCCTTATATCGGTTGTCTGATTTATTGATTAACCTCTTAATCCTAGGATGAGTGGTCTTCATCCTATTATTTTAGTCCGATAATAAATCTTAATCGACTTTTATTTTGAGAAAAAAATAAAAACACTTATTTTTGATAAATGATTCACCTATTATAAGACAAAACAATAAACATTAAAAATGATCAATCCTATTTACTCACCCACAGAAAATCGATACGACAATGGTATGAAGTACCGTCGCAGCGGTAAAAGTGGTATATTACTACCTGAAATATCACTTGGCTTTTGGCATAACTTTGGCGATGTGGACACCTTTGCCAACAGTTTGAAAAAAGTAGAATTTGCGTTCGACCATGGCATTACAAGTTTTGACCTGGCCAACAACTACGGTCCTTCCTATGGGTCGGGCGAAGAAACATTCGGTCAAATCATGAAAAAATCATTCATGCCTTACCGCGACGAAATGTTTATTTCCACCAAAGCCGGACATGACATGTGGCCGGGTCCTTATGGTGATTGGGGATCACGCAAATATCTGATGAGCAGCATCAACCAGAGTTTGAAACGGATGAATTTAGAATATGTGGATATCTTCTATTCGCATCGCTTTGATCCGGTTACTCCTCTCGAAGAAACACTTCAGGCATTAATCGATATTGTACACCAAGGCAAAGCATTATATGTAGGTCTCTCTAAATATCCAAAAGAAGCTGCCGAATTTGCTTATAAATATTTGGCGGATAGAGACGTCCATTGCCTACTCTATCAGGGACGCTACAATTTGTTGGACAGAGATATAGAGACAAACGGCATCATCCGGCAGGCTTACAAGAATGGAACCGGATTTGTTTCTTTCTCACCTCTGGCGCAAGGATTACTGACCGACAGATATCTCAATGGCATTCCCCAAGATTCAAGGATTGCACGCGGTTTGCTGACAAAAACCACGCTGACGGACGAGGTGGTAAAAAAAATCAAAGGGCTCAATGAAATTGCGATAAGACGCGGACAAAGTCTGGCCGAAATGTCATTGGCCTGGCTACTCAAAGATGAAATGGTAACCTCTGTTATCGTGGGTGCCAGCTCGGTTGAACAATTGCAAAACAATATCACAGGTATTCAAAACACCACATTCACACAAGAAGAATTAAATGAAATAAATAAAATACTTAGCTAAATCTCCATGTGCAAATTTCAATTCTTATCGGGCCACTGCTTAAAATCTTCTCCGATAGGATTCTGAAACACACGCAAACCGAACTCGGGGATAATGGCCAACACATGATCAAAAATATCCGCCTGAATGGCTTCATACTTCTCCCATTTTTTGATGGACGAAAAGAAATAAAGCTGCAAAGGAATACCTGTCTCTGTGGGTTGCAACTGCCGAACCATCAAGGTCATATTCTTGTTGACAACAGGCAGGCTTTTTAAATATTCGGTCAGATAAGTGCGAAATACGCCTAAATTAGTTTGACGACGACCATTCACAAGCACCGAATTATCTATATTCTTTTTTTTATTGTAATCCGTTAATTCCTTTTGCATGCCATCAATATAATCACTCAATAAGGCAATCCTACGAAACTTATCAAGCATCTCCTGAGTACAGAAATGCACACTGCGCATATCAATATTAATGGCTCGTTGCACTCGACGGCCACCTGATTGGCTCATGCCCTCCCAATTAATAAAAGAATCACTAACCAACAAATACGGTGGTATCGTGGTGATCGTTTCATCCCAATTGCGAACTTTCACTGTATTGAGTGTCACCTCAATCACATTTCCATCGGCACCGCATTTCGGTACCGTAATCCAATCGCCCACCTTCAACATGTGATTGGCTGAAAGCTGAATGCCGGATACGAAACCCATAATACTATCTTTGAACACCAACATAAGTATGGCGGCAGATGCTCCTAATCCCGTGAGTAAGGCTGTAGGCGACTTATTAATCAGCGTACTGATAATCAAAATAACACCCAAGAAATAAATAAGCAACTTAATAATCTGAACAAATCCATTGATCGGCCTGTTCTTAAATTGCTCCATCTGCATGAATATATTATAAAACGAGTTGAGAATGGAGCTGATGAAACTCACCGAAACCAGAATGATATACACCATACACAGACGGCTGAGGAATTCAAGTACACTATGATTTTCGGTACCCGGAAATGCCATGGGGAGGGCTATATAAATCAAGATCGGGGCTACCAAATGACTCGCATGCACCAGCACATCGTCACTAAACAGGATGTCATCCCACTTGGCTTTTGTATGGCTCACAATCTTCGCAATAGTCTTCAAGACTACTCGGTGACAAATAAAATTAGCAAAAAACGCCAATAAAATGATGAATATCAAAAGAACGATGTTATCCGATTTATCTACCCAGGCAGCATTCATGCCTATAGATTTCAATCCCTCATTAACAGCTTTAATTGCCGTATTACTCATATTTACGACATCCTGATTCGGTTTGACTACAATAATGGAATCAGAAACTGCATTTATAATATTCATAGACTCGTTTCTTTTATAAATTAAAAAAAATAGATAAAGGACTATCCTTTAGCCATATAATCCCTTAAATCTTCTCTCACCCACTGATATTGATAAAGCGACTTATAAGCGATATTCCGTTTCAACACAGCTGCCACATTTGTTTGGCTGTTTTCATAACAAGTATACTCGTTTTTATATTGCGCCTCATGCTCCGCCAGTCGCCGGATTTCATCCTCACGCTCACGACGAAGTGTTACGCAAACCGGTTCTAAAAGTTTCATCACAACGTTATCCATAATATGATGCCCCTGCATATACAAATAAGTGGTATCAGGTTCCACACCCAGTTTTTTCAAATCCTCGCCCAGATGTTCAACCTCCGGAATAAGATCGGGATAATGGAGCCTCATCTCTGAAAGTTTCTCACTTACCCGTTTTTCTACAGATGCCAAAGATTTCTGCGTTTTTCTCAAATCGACAAAATGCAATTCGGTACAATGATTAAAAACATGCATCGGAAAAGTATTTGTATCACGCTGGCGATAAAACCATATATTCCAGAGGAATAACGGATAAGCTATTCGCGAATATTGCTTCATGAAATCTACGAAATCTATGATGACACGATCATTCAATGTTGCCTGCACACAAACTTCATGCAATGCCTCGGCATAACAGTGATAATTTTCAATGGCATAGGCATAAGTTTGAAAGATGTATTTATTACTGTTTATCTTGTCCGACGTATTTGTAACACCTTGTAACAGGAAATCATAATCACTATCTACACAGGCAATCAGGCTTTTGCCCAATTGGTCGGTATTAAGGGTATTCATCAAAACCATCTTCTTTCCCTTTGAGAGCGAATCGGAGGAAGGCAACATCACTTGAAAGTAATGTTTATCATCTTCAAACTCGGACAACAGATCACGCCAAAAAGCTACGTCATCATAACTTTCAACATAAGCGAGAATCCGCTTTCGGGCATTCTTTGGATAAAGTTTATTTGCAGCATCGATATAAGAAGAAGTCAGACTATCTCTTAATTTACCTGTCATAAAGAAGTTTGTTTTTAATTGATTGACAATGAATTCTAATTACTTTAAGATTTTTTTTGACTCCAACGGTTTCAATGGAACAATAGCTGTCGTAATATCACTCACTTCAGTCACCATATCCATCCAGCCCTGCATTATTACGGCAGGCGAATGTGTAGATAAAATAATCTGTGCGTTCGGATTCAATTCACGAATCATAGAAATCAGTCGCTGCTGCCATTCTATGTGAAGTGAAGCTTCGGGCTCGTCCATGAACAACACACAATGTTTGTTTTCTTGTACCAGGGCGGTCAACAAAATAACAAGCATCTGTTTCTCGCCGGAAGACAATTGATAAGGTAATAAAAGCTCATCATCTTGAATGAAAGCAATATCGTTGCGTTTGCGATCAATCCGCTTGCGGGTATAGCTGAATAAATCATCAATTAAATCTTGAAAATGACATTTGCCAAGAGAAAGTGAGGTTGCCGTTTTGCGCTGCTGTTCATCATCACTACTCAGTAATTCGATCATCTTATTACCGATATTTACCTGATAATCCAAGTAAGAACGTTGCAGGAGATAGAGTTGCCAATCAAGCTCCGACTTCACATTTTTATCTGCCATGCGTGCCGTGAAATCGCCCATGATTAAGGGACGATCATAACTGCGAATCACATCATAAGGAATAAACGTGGCATCGGGATCATCGAAATAGAGACGTACTCCATCTTTTTCGTCATTCTTTTTTTTACCGGAAAGATGTTCCAAAAAAAGAACCGAACGGTTTAGTATCGTTGTTTTACCCACTCCGTTGATGCCGGAAAGGATATTCACACCGGGTCGCAAGTCCCATTTGATATTAAAACGATTCCAAAGTCCGTTAATTTCTATGCACCGAATGTAATTGGCCTGCTTCTCCATGTCATTATATATTAATATAGAGCAAATATAAAGAAATCAAATGACAATGGATAAAAAAAGGGACAATAAATTTTATCGTTAGCGATTAATCTGAATTTCAACCTTTGCGTGCGCGGGATCGTTGGTGATTATCAGGATTTTCAGTTCACCGACGTTATTATCCTTCGTCATCTGCTTCACTTCAATATTCATCTTGGTAGCCTGGCCGGGATAAATAGTGGTCTTCTTTAAATCAACAGAGATGGCCGGATTGAAGATCTGCAACCGTTTAATCTTCAATGGTGACTTTCCGGAGTTCAAAACATAAATACTTTTTTTGATCTTCTTTTTCTGTACCAAATCCGAACTAACATCAATTTTCTTTTCTGAAAATCCGATAACAGGAGGATGAGCCGTATTCATTTCTTTTGCTTTTGGCAAAACAATAACTGACACAGGTATTTTGTTTGATTCGCAGACTTTATCACCGGGAAAACGGGAAAGATAAACATTTGCCTCCTCTAAACCGTAATTACGGAGTTTCTTTGAATCAAGGGTTAATGTCACCGTACCTCTTTTACCAACCATCAACGTATTCGGTTCTTTAACCATCGTTATATATGGCGGGAGCTGCATCAATTGCGGTTCATAAGGATAATCGGAATTGTTGACGACGGTAAAGACATATTTCACTTTATCACCCAGGTGTACATCGGGAAAATCGAGCCTGTTAGTACTCATAAAGATCTTGTCGATAACGAAAGGATTCGCTTTTGAAAAATCCGTTATCTTTGTGCACACTTCACCGATAAAATTGAGATAAACCAAAGAGTTTTTAGCGTTGCTATAGATGCCTACCGATTTGTTAAAATGCCCCAAAGCCTTAGCGTCGAAAACAACTCTTATGTCACCGGTCTTGCCCGGAGCTATAGGACTCTTTGTCCAATCGGCCACACTGCAAGCACAAGAAGTAGTCACATTGGTCATCACCAAGGGTTTATTACCGGTATTAGTAATGACATAGCTTGCCGTAACCGGCTGTTTCCATTGAACTTGCCCGAAATCGAAAGTCTTCGTATTTGAAGAGATTCGCGGTTGAGCAAAAACGGATGTTACCGCTACGAAGAATAAATATAATAGGATCGAACTACGTTTCATTTTCAACTTATATCAAATGTTTGCACAAAAATAGAAGTTTTCTCTGAAAAAAACCTACTTATTTACAAATACTTTCATTGAATTTGAATGAGACGCATATTCGGGAGCATAAGCGCATTGAACTGTAGCTAATCCGCCATCATAAATTCCGGTATGGGCTACACGATACATATATTCGAAAACATAAACGCCCTTCTTCAAATAATCGAAGAAAAATTGTGTGGACGCATCTTTCACATCAACGTAATATCCTATCCCATTACTCCTGCTATAGCCCGAAAGATTGCCTATCGGCTCAAAACAAGCACCACGATCATCTTTGAGTTGTATGAAATCCATCTCGCGATCGATACTGATAATGAGGCGGGAAACCACTTTATCACCGACATTCAATATCGTCTGAGCTGTGATGGGTATGAGCTGCGCCTTATTACCCGCCATTTTTTCTACATAGAGTTTCTTTTTCACATTCAACTCCCTGCCCTGTTGTTTCACATCCGCTATTTTCTCTTCGTATTGTGCATAAACAGCTCCCCAGGCAAGACCTGCATCCTGTTTCTGAATCGTAATCTGATGGGCATTCACCACTTCCTTATCCGTATACGTTTGCTTTATATAATTCAAACCGGAAGTTGCGGCAGATGTATCGGTGCGTAGTTTCTGATTGGCAATCGTAATCTTTGCAATCCCTCGATGGGCTAATAAATCTGTCTTATCTTTTAAAAGAGCGTAAACAGCATCTATAGTAGAAACGGGAGAATTCCATTGTTGTATCTGTTTCTGTTTCAGCAGCCAAATCTTCATTT
>JALNVG010000137.1 GCA_023227685.1 Bacteroidaceae bacterium | reverse complement strand
TACTAATGAAGAGCAGATGAAATATCTCGCGATATGGGATAATTACAAAGAATCCGGTAAGAAAATGGAGAAGTTTGTACCTGCATCCGGTGCAGCCAGCAGAATGTTTAAGAATCTTTTCGGTTTTTTGTTGGCTGAATATAATAGCCCAACTACAGATTTCGAGAAGACTTTTTTTAATCATATTAAGGATTTTGCCTTTTACGAGGATTTGGTTGCCGCTTGTAAAAAATTAACAGGAAAAAGTATTGATCAATTGATCAATGAAGAAAATTATAAAACGATTGTTTCGGCTTTGCTTAAACCGGCGGGATTAAATTATGGTAGTCTTCCCAAAGGATTGTTGAAGTTTCATCAATACCCCGAAGGTGCACGTACGCCGATGGAAGAGCATCTGGCCGAAGGTGCCATGTATGCTGCGGGAAAAAACAATGATGTTCATGTCCATTTCACCGTTTCCATGGAGCATCGTCAGCTTTTTGAAGACAAGGTGGCTGAGAAGGTTGATACTTTTGCCAAGCGATATGGGGTAACTTATCATATATCTTTCTCAGAGCAAAAGTCGAGCACAGATACCATTGCTGCAACAATGGATAATGAACTTTTCAGAACAAAAGATGGCCAAATACTATTCCGTCCCGGGGGACATGGAGCATTGATTGAAAATTTGAATGATCTTGATGCAGATATTGTTTTTATAAAAAATATCGATAATGTGGTATCGGATAGATTAAAACCGGATACGGTGAAGTACAAAAAAATCATAGCCGGTGTGCTTGTCTCGTTGCAGAAACAGATATTCAAGTACCAACGTTTGCTTGATACAGGCAGATATACACACGAACAGGTGATTGATATATTACAGTTTGTTCAAAAAAAATTGTTTTGTAAAAATCCCCAGACTAAATTTCTTGAGGATGCCGAATTGGTGATTTATTTAAAGCATAAGTTGGATCGCCCTATACGTGTGTGCGGTATGGTGAAAAATGTGGGTGAGCCGGGTGGGGGACCATTCCTTGCCTATAATAGTGATGGTACGATATCTCTGCAAATTGTAGAGAGCTCGCAAATAGATATGAAAGATACAGAAAAGAAAAAAATGTTTCAAGGAGGAACACATTTTAATCCGGTTGATTTGGTTTGTGCTATTCGTGATTATAAAGGTAACAAATTCAATTTGGTCGATTACGTAGATAAAACAACAGGATTTATTTCTTATAAGTCAAAAGAAGGAAAAGATATAAAAGTGCTTGAGCTTCCCGGGTTGTGGAATGGAGCGATGAGTGATTGGAATACCGTATTTGTAGAAGTTCCTTTATCAACATTCAATCCTGTAAAAACCGTAAATGACTTGTTGCGCGAGCAGCATCAATAACTTTTTTGTTAGGCAGTTCTTCTCCCCTTGCATGTTTTAAAGTACATAATATAAGAGCGGCTAATTTGGTCAAAATGCCTTGACTTTGTTCCATCAGACGATTAAATGCTGTAATTTTCGTTATCAAATTACAATATTATAAAAAAAAAGAACAATGATTGGCTTTTTGTCGTTACGTTTGCATAATAGGTATTGCAAAGAATATTTAGCGAATTATTAAAAAGAATTATAAAAAGATTGCTTATGTCACAGATTATTGGGCGTATTTCTCAAATTATCGGTCCTGTCGTGGATGTGTTCTTTGATAGTAAAGAGGGAGAAGAAGCAACATTGCCGAGTATACATGATGCTTTAGAGATAAAAAGACATGATGGCAAGACGTTGATTGTTGAGGTGCAACAGCATATTGGCGAAGATACGGTTCGTACCATAGCCATGGATAGTACCGACGGATTACAACGAGGAATGATCGTTCGTCCTATCGGAGGTCCGATCAGAATGCCGATTGGCGATCAGATTAAGGGTCGTTTGATGAATGTTGTAGGTAATACCATCGATGGTATGAATGATCTTGATCGTGCCAATGCGTATTCCATTCATAGGGAAGCGCCGAAATTTGTGGAATTGACCACAGTGCAAGAAGTTCTTCCTACCGGTATTAAGGTTATAGATTTACTTGAGCCATATGCCAAGGGTGGTAAGATCGGATTGTTTGGAGGTGCAGGTGTAGGAAAAACCGTACTAATACAAGAATTAATCAACAATATCGCCAAGAAAAATAATGGCTTTTCTGTTTTCGCCGGTGTAGGTGAACGTACCCGTGAAGGTAATGATTTACTTCGCGAAATGATTGAATCAGGAGTGATTCGTTATGGTGATGAGTTTAAGAAAAGTATGGAGGAAGGTAAATGGGATATTTCTAAGATTGATTATAAAGAAGTGGCCAAATCGCAAGTATCCTTAATCTTCGGTCAGATGGATGAACCTCCAGGAGCACGTGCTACAGTTGCGCTATCAGGTTTGACAGTTGCCGAGTCTTTTCGTGATCAGGGTACGGTAGATAACAAGCGGGATATTTTGTTCTTCATTGATAATATTTTTCGTTTCACACAAGCCGGATCCGAAGTTTCAGCCTTGTTAGGGCGTATGCCTTCGGCTGTTGGATACCAACCGACATTGGCCTCGGAAATGGGTCTTATGCAAGAACGAATCACTTCTACTCGTAGAGGTTCCATTACATCCATACAGGCTGTTTATGTGCCGGCCGATGATTTGACCGATCCTGCTCCGGCAACAACTTTTACTCATTTGGACGCAACTACAGTGTTGGATAGAAAAATTACCGAACTTGGTATTTATCCGGCTGTTGATCCGTTGGCTTCTACTTCACGTATACTTGATTTGAATGTTGTTGGCGAAGAACATTATCGGGTAGCTGAACGGGTTAAGCAAATATTGCAGCATTATAAAGAGTTGCAGGATATTATTTCCATACTTGGTATGGAAGAACTCTCTGATGATGATAAAACAGTTGTTGCTCGTGCTCGTCGTGTTCAGCGATTCCTTTCACAGCCATTTGATGTGGCCAGGCAATTTACCGGTGTTCCCGGTGTACAAGTTCCTATTGAAGATACGATAAAAGGTTTCAAGATGATTCTTGACGGTGAGGTTGACGATATGCCGGAATCTGCATTCTTGAATGTTGGTACCATTGAAGATGCCATAGAAAAAGGTAAGAAGATTCTTGAAGAAGCCAAATAATAAAGTAATTGAATTATGGATAAGCTGCATTTGAGTATAGTTTCACCGGAAAAAGTATTATTTGATGGTGATATAAGCAGTGTGACATTGCCCGGAACGGTGGGCTCTTTTACTATCCTGCCGCATCATGCGCCAATTGTATCCTCGTTGAAAGCGGGTAAATTGGTATATATGACAGAGGATGACCATGAGCAAGAAATGGATATTCAAGGTGGGTTTATTGAATTAAGTAACGGAGATATTTCCGTTTGTGTATCATAAATTGTGGTGTTAAGAAATATGATGATGAAAGGGAGAGGCTAAAAAGCTGACACGATGAATATAGAAAAAACAAAACGTAATCTTATTGGTATATTTACCTTATGTGTTTTAGTAACAGGGGTGCTTGGGGCTATTATTCTACGTTTTGGTATTATGAATTTCTTTGAAGGTTATTACCTTATACCTGTTTATTTCTATTTCATCGGACTCTTAACTATTTTTCTCTTTGATAAGTTTCGGCGTAAGTCACAAAAAAAATTGTCAATGTTATATTTGGCTGTTAAAACAGTCAAATTTTTAATTTCGGTTTCTTTTATGATATTGTTTGCATTCGTTTTCAAAGAAAATGTTGGAGTATTCCTCGTAACTTTCGGGTTGTTTTATTTTTTATATCTTATATTAGAAACCTGGTTTTTCTTTGATTATGAGGTAAACCTGAAGCGACAAATAAAAAATGAAAATGAAGAAGTTTCGTAATATAGTCCTCTTGCTCCTTTTTGCTTTCGGAGTTGTTGGTCTCATGCCGGTTATGGCACAAGGTGATGGAACAGTACAAAAAGATGTTTCTTCTGCCAAGTCTGCAAAGAATCCGGTAGATGTGAAAGGTATTATTTTTGGTCATATTGGTGACTCTTATGAGTGGCATATTACCAAAATAGGTAATACAACGCTTTCAATACCTCTGCCGATTATAGTTTACAGCTCGACAACAGGATGGCATAGCTTTCTTTCTTCCAGACTTAAAGAAAATGGAGGAATATATGAAGGCTTTTCTCTTGCTCCTGCGGGGAGTAAATATGAGGATAAGCTTGTAGAGCACAATGCTTCCGGTCAGGAAGTACGCCCATTTGATATATCCATTACAAAAATCACGCTGGCTATATTTATCAATAGCTTTTTGTTACTGGTCATTATACTCGGCGTAGCCCGTTGGTATAAAAAACGTCCGCAGGATGCCGTAGCTCCCAAGGGTTTTGTTGGTTTTATGGAGATGGTGATTATGATGATTGAAGATGATGTGATAAAAAGTTGTGTGGGTCCCAAGTATAAGAAGTTTTCTCCTTATCTGCTCACGGTTTTCTTTTTTATATTGATTTGTAATCTGATGGCTTTGATTCCTTTTTTCCCGGGAGGTGTAAGTGTAACCGGCAATATAGCCATCACGATGTTTTTAGCTCTTTGTACTTTCGTTCTTGTTAATGTGTTTGGTACAAAAAGTTATTGGAAAGGTATTTTTTGGCCAGATGTACCTTTATGGTTAAAAGTTGTTCCTATTATGCCTGTGATAGAGTTCTTTGGCATTTTTACAAAACCCTTTGCATTGATGATTCGACTCTTTGCCAATATGATTTCCGGACATATGGCTATGCTTGTACTTACTAGTTTGATATTTATTACAGCAAGTTTTGGGGCGGCCATGAATAGTGCGATGACTGTGGCTTCGGTCTTCTTTAATATCTTTATGAATGCACTTGAGATTTTGATTGCTATCATTCAAGCATACGTTTTTACTATGTTGTCGGCTGTCTTTATCGGATTGGCCCAGACAAACGAGGAACCTAAAAAAATTGAAAAATAAATATATATACTGTAGGCCTTGATTAGGAATGCAGGGAATATTAAGAGATAAAAAATTTAAAAGAATAATTAACATTTAAAAAACTGAAATTATGTTACTATCATCAGTATTGTTACAAGCAGCAGCAGCTGCAGTTGGATTAGGTAAGTTGGGAGCTTTTATTGGAGCTGGTCTTGCAGTAATCGGTGCCGGTATTGGTATCGGTAGAATTGGTGGCTCGGCTATGGACGCTATAGGTCGTCAACCCGAAGCATCAGGAGATATTAGAAATAATATGATTATTGCGGCTGCTTTGGTTGAAGGTGTTGCCTTGTTTGCCATTGTAGTTTGTCTGTTAGTATACTTCTTATAATAAAACCGCTATGTCATTATTAGTGCCTGATACAGGTCTATTATTCTGGATGCTATTATCTTTCGGCATTGTATTTGTCGTTTTGGCTAAATATGGTTTTCCCGCTATTATTAAGATGGTGGAAGGCCGTAAGACATATATTGACAAATCTCTTAATGCAGCAAAGAAAGCCAATGAACAGCTTTCGGAGTTGTCAGCCAAGAGTCAAACAATTGTTGCCGAAGCTAATAAAGAGCAAGGAAGAATTTTGAAAGTAGCTATGCAGGAGCGAGATAAAATTATTGCCAGAGCTTCAGAGCAGGCCGAAATTGCTGCACAGAAGGAGCTCGACGAAGTGAAAGAGAAGATTAAGCTGGAAAAGGAGGAAGCAATCCGCGATATTCGTCGTCAGGTTGCCAACCTTTCTGTAGAGATTGCGGAAAAGATTATAAGGAAGAAACTAAAAGAGAGTGATGATCAAATGGAAATGATTGATCGTATGCTTGATGAAGTTTTGTCAAAGGATAAGAATTAATTAGGATGGAAGTCGGAATTATTTCAATGCGATATGCAAAGGCGTTGATGGCGTATGCGAAAGAGAAAGGTGCAGAAGATTCTTTGTACAAGGAGATGAAGACGTTAGCTCGGAACTTTCATGAACAAGGTGATCTGGTTAAGACCCTTGATGATCCTATTCTCGGTGCAAATGATAAGTTCTCTCTTATTTGTACTGCCGCCAATGGTAATGATAGTTCAAGTAAAGTGTTCGAGAGATTTATTCATATAGTGTTAGAGAATAAACGAGAATCTTATCTGATGTTTATGTCTTTGATGTATATCGATCTTTACAAGAAAGAAAAGCATATCGGCAATGCCAAGCTTGTTACGGCGGTTCCTGTGGATGAAGCGAGAAAAGAGCGGATCAGAGAGTCTGCTTCAAAAGTCTTACATGCTGATATGAGATTGGAAGCGGTGGTTGACCCATCTATTTTGGGTGGTTTTGTTTTTGATGTCAATGATTACCGACTCGATGCCAGTATCTTAACGCAATTGAAACAGATGAGGCAAAAATTAATTGATAAGAATAGGAGAATTGTATAAGTAAAAATAATATCATGTCTGAAAATATAAAAGTAAGCGAGGTCTCTGATATATTACGTAAACAGCTCGAAGGAATAAATGATAAAATCCAGCTTGACGAGGTAGGTACAGTTCTGCAAGTGAGTGATGGAGTGGTTCGTATATATGGTCTTCGTAATGCGGAAGC
>JALNVG010000136.1 GCA_023227685.1 Bacteroidaceae bacterium | reverse complement strand
TGTTTGGGAGAAAGTGATTAAATATTTGCATAATAAGACGAAAACTACTATCTTTGCACGTTAAGTATGAGTAAAAAATAAGATATCAATGGAAAAGAAATTCAAAAGAACTACCGTCACATCAGCACTACCTTATGCTAACGGACCCGTTCACATCGGTCACTTGGCCGGTGTATATATCCCTGCGGATATTTACGTCCGCTATCTACGTTTGAAAAAAGAAGATGTTCTCTTTATCGGCGGCTCCGACGAACACGGTGTGCCTATCACACTACGAGCAAAAAAAGAAGGAGTAAATCCTCAAGAAATAGTTGACCACTACCACAAACTAATCAAAGATTCTTTTAAAGAATTCGGCATATCTTTCGACGTATATGGACGAACTACTTCAAAGACACATCAGGAATTGGCATCCGGTTTTTTCAGAAAACTATACGATAAGGGGGTATTCGTTGAAAAAACCTCCGAACAATATTACGACGAAGAAGCCCATCAATTTCTAGCAGACCGTTACATTACAGGCGAATGTCCTTACTGCCATTCCCAAGGTGCTTATGGCGACCAATGCGAAAAATGCGGTTCGTCGCTTTCTCCCGAAGAATTAATCAACCCCAAAAGTGCTATTAGCGGTAGTAAACCCGTGAAACGTACCACTACGCATTGGTATCTGCCTCTTGATAAATATGAGCCATGGCTCAGCAAATGGATTCTTGAAGAGCACAAAGAATGGCGTCCAAACGTTTACGGTCAGTGCAAAAGTTGGATCGACATGGGTTTGAAACCCCGTGCTGTGAGCCGTGACCTGGATTGGGGTATCCCTGTCCCCGTTGAAGGAGCTGAAGGCAAAGTATTATACGTATGGTTCGACGCACCGCTAGGCTATATTTCAAACACAAAAGAACTGTTGCCGGACAGTTGGGAAAAATGGTGGAAAGACCCCGAAACAAGGCTTATCCATTTCATCGGAAAAGATAACATCGTCTTCCACTGCATTGTCTTCCCAACCATGCTCAAGGCCGAAGGTAGTTACATCCTGCCGGATAACGTACCGGCCAATGAATTTCTGAATCTTGAAGGCAATAAGATCTCAACTTCCAGAAACTGGGCCGTTTGGCTGAATGAATATCTTGTCGATTTTCCGGGCAAACAAGATGTGCTTCGCTATGTACTGACAGCTAATGCTCCTGAAACCAAAGACAATGATTTCACATGGAAAGATTTCCAGGCACGCAACAATAACGAGCTGGTTGCCATCTATGGCAATTTTGTAAACCGCGCCGTCGTACTGACACAAAAATACTTTGATTTGAAAGTACCCGAACTTGGTGAACTAACGGAATTAGACAAGCAAGCTTTCGAAGATTTTAAAGATATTAAAACAAAAGTTGAAAATTTACTCGATGTATTCAAGTTCCGCGATGCCCAAAAAGAAGCCATGAACCTGGCCCGCATCGGCAATAAATATCTGACCGATACAGAACCATGGAAAGTTGCCAAGACTGACATGAATCGCGTAGGCACAATTTTAAATATTTCGCTACAGCTAGCCGCCAATTTGGCTATCGTATTCGAACCGTTCCTGCCTTTCAGTTCAGCAAAACTTCGTAAGATGCTGAATATGGAATCATTTGATTGGACAGAATTGGGACGAAGAAATTTGCTTGAAACCGGTCATCTGTTAAATACTCCCGAACTACTATTTGAGAAAATAGAAGACGAAGCCGTTGAAGCACAAGTTCAAAAATTATTGAACGAAAAGAAAAAGAACGAAGAAACCAATTATAGGGCTAATCAGATAAAGGAAACTGTTACTTACGAAGACTTCACGAAAATGGATATTCGAGTAGGTAAAATTCTTGAGTGCCAAAAAGTGCCCAAGACTGACAAGCTCCTTCAGTTTAAGATTGATGACGGACTGGAGAAACGTACCATCGTATCAGGCATCGCCAAATATTACAAACCCGAAGAACTTATTGGAAAACAAGTTTGCTTTGTTGCCAACCTGGCCCCAAGAAAACTCAAAGGCATTGTAAGCGAAGGTATGATACTGAGTGCTGAAAACAACGACGGTAATCTGGCAGTTATCATGCCCGAACGTGAAGTTAAGCCCGGAAGCGAAGTAAAATAAGACAACTATAAAATATGCTTGACTATAAGTCATTAGGTATTCTTATGACAAGATGAGCAAACAATCATTAAGAGAAGAAACAGCTAAAGGATTATTCTGGGGCGGTTTTAGCAACGGGTTGCAACAGTTACTAAATCTGGTTTTCGGTATTGTATTGGCCAGATTATTAACACGTTCCGACTACGGAATGGTTGGTATGCTCGCAATCTTTTCGGCCATTGCTTCTATTCTGCAAGAAAGCGGATTCATTTCTGCGCTAGCGAATAAAAAAGAGGTAACGTCCAAAGACTACAATGCCGTCTTTTGGTTCAGTATTTTATGCAGCAGCGCTTTATATATCTTACTTTTCTTTTTGGCTCCGTTTATTGCCGATTTTTACAAGATCCCCGAGCTGACAGCTCTTTCGCGTTTTTGTTTTCTCAGCTTCTTCATCTCCAGCTTTGGCATCGCACCACGCGCCATACTATTTAGAAACTTAAAAGTAAAAGAAAATACGATTATTGCCACAACCGCTTTAATCTGTTCCGGAACTATTGGTATTATCATGGCTGCCAATGGCTTTGCTTATTGGGGACTGGCTACACAATCACTTATCTTTGTCATCATTATCGTTATTCTTAATTGGCATTATGCCCATTGGCATCCAACTTTTCATATTGATTTCACCCCCATCAAAGAGATGTTCGGGTTCAGTAGTAAACTTTTACTCACCAATATCTTCGGTGCCGTCAATAACAATTTGTTCTCTGTCCTGCTGGGCAAGTTCTACACCAAACAAGACGTAGGCGATTTCAGTCAGGCTAACAAGTGGAATAACATGGGACAAACGTTCATTATAGGAATGATGAACAGTGTGGCACAACCCGTACTGGCAGGCGTAGCCGATGATAAAGTACGGCAACTGGCTATCTTTCGCAAAATGCTACGGTTCACCGCATTAGTCTCTTTTCCGGTCATGTTCGGATTAAGTTTGGTATCAAAAGAATTGATCGTGATCACCATCACCGACAAATGGCTAGACAGTGCGAAGATACTTCAGCTATTATGTATTTATGGCGCATTCGCCCCTATCAACAATCTATTTTCAACACTCATTATCAGCCGCGGACATTCGACCGTATACCTTATCAACACTATAGGATTATGTTTGTTACAACTTTTATCGGCATGCTTGGCATATCCGTACGGCATAACTACAATGATATATTTCTTCACAGGAATCAATATCCTGTGGATGTTCGTATGGCACTATTTCGTCAATCGGGAAATACATCTCAGCATTAAAAATATGTTGAAAGATATATCACCATACCTCCTCCTTTCTGCCACTCTGTATATACTGGTCTACTTTATAACAATGGGAATCTCAAATATCTACCTTTGTGTTATTTCCAAAATTATAATCATGTCCTCACTTTATTTCTTTATCTTGTGGAAAATGAAATCGGTAATTTTAAAAGAATGCATTCAATTCATCATCTCTAAAAAGAGAAAACCATGAAACAACCGACCAACTACATAGCCACTTGGTTTTACAAAGAATCAAAAGCCGATGCCAGCTACTATCCGCAGGTAGGCAAACGTGGTGATTCAACGCTGGTGCATTCTATTTATATGCAGATTCAGGTACCATTCTATGCTACATTCAGACATTATAATCCGGAAGCAAAGCTGTTGTTTTTTACCAATATCAACCAATTACCTGTTTTTTTGGAGCAACTATTCAAGAAACTAGGTGTGGAAATTATCCAACTGCCCTACCGTTGTATCCCACCTGAAGGCTGGCATAATGCTTGGCGCAATCAATTTTACCTCTATGATATTTTGAAGAATATGGAAGAAAGGATGGAGGATAATGACCGCTTTTTAATTTGTGATGCCGACTGCCTATGTCATTCGTCACTCAATTCCTTATTCGAAAAAACCGGTCAGCATGGTTGCGCACTCTATAAACTTTATGACAACAGCCGGACAATAGTCAATGGCATTACCTTGCAGCAAATGGCCGATTTGTATGAAGATTGCTATCAAGAAAAACCAGCACAGCCCATTAACTACTATGGAGGAGAATTCATGGCGTTCCGCGGTGACATCGTCAAACAGATAAATACGGCCTATCATCCTCTTTGGAATTATAATCTAAAGTTGTTTGAAAAGAAACTGCCGAAGCTAAATGAAGAAGCTCTGTTTCTAAGCGTATTGATAACGAAGCTAAACCTTCAAAACTCCATTGCCAATACTTATATCAAGCGAATGTGGACATGGTCAAGATGTCATAATGTAGAAAAAGGCGACGAAGAATTTGCCGTTTGGCATCTCCCCTACGAGAAAAAAAGAGGGCTGTATGATCTTTATCGGTTACTCCGTAAATCACCGTTTATCAAAGATGAAAAAGCCTTCTGGAAAAAAGCTTCATGCTATACCGGCATTCCTGAAGTAAATCTGCAAAAGCAAATAAGAGATCATTTCAGAATATTCGTATTTATATTTATGACTATGCTTAAAATTCACAAGAAATGATTACTTTAGTACCCAAAGGAGGATTAGGCAATCGCATCAATGCCATTTGTTCGGCAATGGTATATTGCCGTCAAAAGCAACGGAAACTCAAAATCATGTGGTTTACAGATCCCGGACTCAACTGTTCATATAAAGAACTTTTTTCGTTGAATCCTGCGTTTAAGAACGTAACGATACAAAATGGGAATCTGCTTGATATGATTTATCGCGATCAACCCCGAAAAAGGAATCTAAGACTTCCAGATTACTTTTCGAAGTATTTTTACGATAAATGCATTTATTGGTACAAGGGGTTTGAAGTTAAAAACAATAAGGAACCTTATGACGATGAGCTGGAAAAATATCGCAAAATATTACTTGTTATCTGCGGTCCGTTTTGGGAAAGCACGGATATGTGGAATTGTATTGTTCCGGCACCCGCTATTATAGAAAAAGCCAAAAAAATCAGGGGTGCACTTCCTAAAAATACAATAGGCATTCATATCAGAAGAACTGACAACATACATATAATCAAATGTAGTCCCACATATTTGTTCATCGACAAGATAAAAGAAGAGTTGGCCGCTGATCCGGAAGCACATTTTTTCTTGGCCTCGGATTCGATGGAAGAAAAAGACAAACTAACAAAAATGTTCGGCTCACATATTACAACACCGGCAATTGATGCTGACAGAAATTCAAAAGATGGTATTTTCCAGGGATTTGTGGAAATGAATGTACTAGCGCGGTGTACAAAAATATATGCGGGACACAGCACTTTTGCAGAAGTAGCCGCCAACTTAGGACATATCCCGTTTATCAAATTAGAAAAAGGAATCAATAATGAATAAAGTTCTTGTTATCATCGTTTCCTATCGTTTTGAGAAATGGATGGACCGCACTCTGGAAAGTCTCCGGCAATCAGTATTACCAGTAGACATCGTTGTTGTTGATAATCATTCCGATGATCATACGACAGAAATTATCCGGCAATCATATCCTGAAGTCAAACTAATCGAGTGTAATACGAATCTGGGATTCGGGAAAGCAAACAATATAGGTATGAAAATTGCTATCGAACAAAAATATGATGCAATATTCCTACTCAATCAAGATGCTTGGGTAGAACCGAAAACGATCGGCACACTCTACGATATATCACAGAAAAACAAAAAATATGGTATACTTTCTCCCGTTCACCTCACAGGAAATGGAGAAAATATAGACAAGGGATTTGCTGATTATGCCAAAATAAACGAACGCAATGAATTACCGAAGGATCAAGAGATAGTGCCGATAGAGTTCGTCAATGCCGCACTTTGGATGATTCCGACAAGAATCATTCGTGAAATGGGAGGATTCTCGCCCTTATTCTTTCTTTACGGAGAAGATAAAGATTTTGTGAACAGATTAAGATTTCACGGATACCGAATAGGTTATGTACCGGATACCTTTGGCTACCATGACCGTGACATGCGAAAAATGACCCGTTCTGATTTTATTCGCTCGGAATATGTATACCATCTTTCGGAATATACAAATATTAATTATAACTTTGCAAAAGGATTCGGACTAGGCATCCTTGCAATCATCAAAAAAGCCTTTCAATCTTTGAAAAAAATAAAAACTTTTTTTATGTATATAAAACTTGCTTTCCGTTTATTGCTTCAAACACACAACGTTATTAACACCAGGAAGAAAGCGAAACAAAATAAACCTAATTTCATTGTACTATGATACTAGCACCCATCCTTTTATTCGTCTATAACCGCCCGGCTCATCTTCAACAAGCGATCAAATCATTATTACTAAATGATGAGGCAATCAACAGTCTGCTATTCATTTATTCCGACGCAGCAAAAGACGAAGACGACTTATCTAATGTTGAAGAAGTAAGACAATATATTCATACAATTAAAGGATTCGCATCCGTTACTATTATTGAAAGAGAAAAGAATTGGGGATTGGCACAGAATATTATTGACGGAGTAACAACACAAGTTTCTCGCTTTGGCCGC
>JALNVG010000135.1 GCA_023227685.1 Bacteroidaceae bacterium | reverse complement strand
TTAATGACAGATATGCTGAAAGGCGGGTTGACCGAACCGGGAGGTACTTCGCATGCTCTTTGGGGATTTAACCTCTTTCATTATAATACTGAATTCGGTGGAAAGACCGGTACTTCATCCAATCACTCAGATGCCTGGTTTGTTGGAGTCACTCCTAACTTAGTTGCCGGTGCTTGGGTAGGCGGCGAATACCGATGCATCCATTTCCGCACCGGTGCTATGGGACAAGGAAGTCGTACGGCACTACCTATCTTCGGATACTTTATGGAATCGGTACTCAAAGATACCAGACTGGCTAAATACAGAGCAAAATTCCCGAAACCGAGAATGACCATTACCAAATCATACAACTGTCCCGGATATTATCATCGCAGAGACACGGACTCGATTGATGTTTCTCTGCCTTCCGATAGTTTACTGAACGACCCTGATGATATAGGAGATGTGCCGGCTGTAGAATAAATTAAACAATGATCTGATGAGATACCCAATCATCATCATGGATTTTTCGGGCGTTTATAAATATGCTTCATTTTATAAACACCAATATTTTTATTGGGTAGACTGTACTGACTTACATGGCGTGAGATACTTCTGTGATAACAGCTCACAACGAATCATCCGCCAACGCATCAGCAGCTTTTCACCTGAGGGTATCCATTTTATTGATTCGGGGAATTATCATTACGTCAGCCTACTGTGGACTGATAAAATCAGAGAACCGTTTGCCTTGATCGTCTTCGACCATCATCCGGATATGAAACCCTCCGTTTTCGGCAATCTGATGTCATGCGGCAGTTGGGTTAAAGATGTGATTGATACGAATTGCTTCATAAAAGAGACCTTGATTATCGGTACTGCGGATAATCTTGCAGCACAAGTCCTACCAAAATATAAAAATAAAGTAACTTTCTTTAATGAATCAACCACTGTCTACAGTCAACTGTTGCATGATTTTTCAACATATCATATCCCCTATCCGGTATATATATCCATAGATAAGGATGTATTGAAGCCCGAAGATGCAGTCACTGATTGGGATAACGGTTCACTATCACTCGAAGAACTTGACCGATTGCTTGAAGCCATCATCAAAAAGAATAAGATTATCGGAATCGATGTCTGCGGCAGTTGCTCCGATACCTTGGGAATCATCACCAACAAAAGAATCTTAAATATCAATGACAAGTGTGACGGCGTTATTCTCTCAGAATTATTCCGTGCACTTGGATCGTCATAAGATAATCCAAATAGCGATAATGTGGCAAATACTACCTCCCAATACAAATAAATGGAAAACAGAATGCATGTATTTCTTCTGATGTAGAGTATAAAACAAGGCACCGATAACATAAGAAACACCACCACCCAATAGCCAATAAAATGAAGAAAACTCTCCACGCAAAGACAATGTTTCACATAGTGGTTTGAACGCTATAAAGATGGTACATCCCATCAGGATATAACAACAAGTCTCTAAATTACTGTGGTCCTTAAGGTGTTTGAAACTCAAGACGGCACCGATAATAGCAAAAAACCACACAAGTGTTAATATACCGATTCCCCAAAAAGCATCATTCCAAAGTATGATTAAGGTAAATGGCGTATACGTACCGGCAATATGCCAATATATAGCAGCATGATCAAACTTGCGCAAAACATGCTTCACGTTTTTGCGAGTGGTACCATGATAAAAGGTCGATGATATATAGGAACTGAGCATACCGGCCAGATAAATCAAAACGGCAGGTGTGGCTAATGCTATCGAATAGTCCTGCTGCGATTTGCGAAGAAGATAATAGCCGGCCACCACCCCTAAAACAATACCTAAGGCATGCGATAGAGTATTGGCATATTCTTCTCCGGATGTATAAAATCCTTCAGCTTCTTTACCTTTGCCGGACGACATCTTGTTGTTTTTTAATCGGATGTTATTTCTTTATCAGATCCAGAAATTCAGTACGCACATAACGATCTTCTTTGAAGGCTCCTGTTAGACAACCGGACGTCATATCACCGTGCTTTCGTACCCCACGCATCTCTTTACAAAGATGAGAGGCTTTCATCACTAAAGCAATGCCCAACGGAGGATATTCTTCATCTTTTAAAGCCTCGGCAAGCATATCTACAACCTCATGAACCAACCGCTCTTGAATCTGTAATTTAGCCGCACAATAATCGATAACCCTACCTATCTTTGATATACCTAATATCCGACCATTAGGGTTAGGAATATATGCAAACCAATACCGTCCGAAGAAAGGCATCATGTGATGCTCACAAACGGAATAAAATTCGCCTTCATCAATAATCATATCATCATAAACAATTCCATCGCAGCCATTTTTAAACACCGTTATTTTGGGCTTTTGCTGAGGATCGTATCCACGAAATATTTCTTTCCACATACGCACAATTCTTTCGGGCGTACCGATCAAGCCCTCACGGTCAGGATCTTCTCCAAGATATTCGAGAATGCCACGTATATGCTCCTCCACTTTTTTATCACGTTCACTAGACGTGACTACCGGCCTGTTTTTACCGGCATTGTTCTGTTCTTCTGTCATCTGACATTCAATATTTTCTGTGTCTGCAACGATAATTTCCAAGCCGGATGGGCCAGGATATATGCTACACAATGCACTATTATTTCTTCATTTTTCTTTTTATCACCTGTATCACAAGGCTGTAACAGATAATGTTTTGCAGGAATCCCCGTATAACGGGAAACATCGGTACCAAGCGAATAAACCACTTTCAGTTCGTCTATTCGCTGTTCAACCAATTTTCCTTTTTCGCCGACATACTCGAATTTAGGACTTACCGTAACCCAATCAAGATTTTCAGGAGCTTGATGTGTACCATTGGTCTCCATGGCAACATATCGGCCATTGTCTTTTAATAATTGCACAAAAGCACGATCTACGGACAAGGTTGGTTCGCCACCGGTCAAAACCACTAAACGAGAGGGATATTTATTTACTTCACTGAGAATTTCTTCGTCACTCATCTCCTCGCCTTGACTAAAATCGGTATCACAAAAAGGGCATTTTAAATTACATCCGCAAAAACGGATGAATACTGCAGCCTCCCCCGTATGCATACCTTCACCTTGAAGAGAATAGAAAATCTCATTAACTCGTCTCATCAATGTCCACCCTCATCATCTTCGTCCTTGCAATAAACGGCAATATTACCCTCACTTTCCTGTACGGATACTTTATAGCAAGTAGGTATCTGATCACAGATCCAACGGGCGGTATTCTCGGCTGTAGGATTAAAATCAAACATCTCATTCAAATTAGTATGATCCAAATGACCGTGAATTCTTTTTTTTATCTTGGTAAAATCGACCACCATGCCATCAACGTTCAATTCTTTGGATTTACAATACACCGTCACCCAAAGATTGTGACCGTGAAGTGCTTCACACTTACTTTCGTAACTCAACATCAAGCGATGAGCTACAGATATCTCCATTTTTTTTGATACGTAATACATTTCTGTTCTTTTATTATAAGGTTGCAAAGATATATTTTTTTTGCGTAATAGATAAATTTTTCTTTAGCTATATTGATTCCAAAGAGACAAAATGGCATTAATTTTGAAAAAAAGTCAGTTGATACAAGACATAATGTCAATATTTTTACTTAATATGAAATGGCATATCGTTTGCCGTATTATTCATGAACGCGAGTTCCGAAAGAAACTAAAAAAAACAAAGATCCGATTATAAAACGGAGTTTGTAACGTTCAAATATTTTTATAATATGTTTAACTTAAAGATAGGAGATTTTAATTATGATGCCAGTTATTAGAAAAAACCAAAGTTGGTTACCAAGTATTTTTAATGATTTTTTTGATACGGATTGGATGGAAAGAGCTAATGCAACAGCCCCCGCTATCAATGTGATTGAGGAAGAGAAAGATTATAAAGTTGAAATTGCCGCTCCGGGCATGACAAAGAATGATTTCAATGTACATCTTGATGAAGACAATGATCTTGTAATTTCAATGGAAAAGAAAGAAGAGAAAAAGACAGATGACAAAAACAATAACAAAGCTAATAGTCGCTATTTACGTCGCGAATTCTCTTATTCTAAATTCGAACAGACTTTAGTTCTACCGGAGAATGTAGATAATGAGAATATTTCTGCTACTGCTGAGAATGGAGTACTTAATATTATATTACCAAAACTTACGGAACAGAATATAAAGAGAAATGTAAAGACTATTGAAATTAAATAATTTAATAAATGATTCAATTTCATAGCTATGGTTAGCGTTAAAAAATAACGATTAATTTCAGTAATAGAGACAATTTATTTTTATAAAATTGTCTCTATTTTTTTATGTATTTAATTTTTCTTGGTATAACTGCAAACAGCCAAAACATTAAAAAAAACAGCAAAAGCAAGAAGAGCACCAAACTGGGGCAATAAATCTACGAACCCACTGGATTTAAGATAAACCATTCGCATCACTTGCATCAGATACCTCAATGGATTAAACATAGTAATTACTTGTGCCCAATGCGGCATACTGTCTATCGGCGTAAGCAAACCACTCATCAATATAAAAACCAACAAGAAAAACCACATGACGAACATAGCTTGCTGCAACGTTGCCGAAAAATTGGAAATAACTAGTCCCAAACCCGAAATGGCAATGACAAACAGATAAGAAAAGAGATAAATTATTCCTATATTACCTTGAGGCACAATGCCGTAAACAACATAGGCAAGAATAAAACAAACCGTCAATACAAAAAATCCGACAACCCAATAAGGTACAAGTTTGGCCAGAATAAACAGGAGCTTATTCACCGGAGTCACATTAATCTGCTCAATCGTCCCTGATTCTTTTTCACTCACCACATTCAAAGCCGGCAGAAATCCGCAAAGCAAAGTCAGCATAATGACGACCAGTGCCGGCACCATAAACAATTTATAATTAAGATGCGGATTATAAAGATTTAGCGTAGTAACGCCAATAGATGGCACCTTCGCAGCAGTATGCTGCGCAACCTTAGGATGTTCCGCATTGGTTTCTCCGGCAAAAGCGCTGACTATGGAAGCTAAATAGGCACTCCCCATTTCTCCTTTCGTACCGTTCACCGTATTTGCAGCAATAAGTACACGGGCTTCATCACCATTTTTAATGCTTTTCTCAAAATAACGGGGAATTTCAAGAATAACATCCGCTTCCGAACTTTCAATCGAGCTTATGGCATCATTGTAAGTATCACACATCCCCTTCATTTCAAAATACGTAGAAGAAGAGGCCTTTTCTATAAGCCTTCTGGACATCGGCGAATTATCATTATCGACAACTACCAAATTCAAATTCTTAATTTCGTGACTGACAGCCCAAGGAATAAGAAGCATCATCATACAAGGATACACGATAATCATCCGCGGTATAAAAGAATTACGAAACATCTGCTTGAATTCTTTTGCTAATAAATATTTAAACATACACTAATCTCCTTTCTTCTATTCCAAACGATTCTTAAACTTCTTCAAACTAACAGTGATTAATATAAATCCGAAGAACAACAATATACATACTTCCTTATAAATATAAAAAAATGATACTCCTTCTATCATCACTTTTCTTACGGCCTGAATATACCAACGTACGGGAAGCACTGCCGAAATCCACCGCAATAAAGCAGGCATACTTTCGATGGGAAATACCATTCCCGATAAAAATATAGCCGGCATCATCAACATTACAGCAGAAACCAACATGGCAGACACTTGCGTATGAGTCAGCGTAGAAATCAGAAGACCGATAGATAAAGAAACAAAGATAAACAACAATGACAAACTGATTAATGTAACTAAACTACCGGCTATCGGTACATGAAGTACGAAAACCGAGAGCAACAGAATAGTAATCAAATCAACAAATGACAAAACAAAATAAGGAACGGCTTTAGCCAAAATAATAAAAATAGGCTTTATCGGTGATACCAGCAATACTTCCATTGTTCCGGTTTCCTTTTCACGAACAATAGAAATAGAAGTCATCATCGCACTGATCAGCATTAAAAGCATCCCCATCACACCCGGTACGAAATTATACGCACTCCTCATTTGAGGATTATACAGCAGCTTAATATCAGAAGTGATTTTAGGTTTTGCCATATTAGCCGGTAGCATTTCCTGTTGAACATCAGCAATAATCTGCGTAGCATAACTGGCGGAAATCGTTGATGTGTTGGGATCTGCCACATCTGATATTAATTGTATATCAGCTCCTCCATTATAGAGCCGATCAGTAAAATCGTTATTAAAGACAATCACCATATTCACCTTAGCCTTCCGAAATACCTCATCAATTTCAGATGGATCTTGCAATTCCTCCTTTACCGTAAAATATTTACTCGCATCAAGACGATCAATAATCTTTGTGGTCAATGGACTTTTGGAAGGATTGACCACAGCTACACTCACATTTTTCACTTCTGTCGTAATGGCAAAACCAAACAGAATAATCTGTACTATCGGTATTCCGAAAAGTATGAGCATAGTCCGTTTGTCACGAAGAATATGATAAAATTCTTTACGAACAAAGGATAAAAAAACTCGTATTTGCATAATTGTTTATTTTGTAGGCCGACAAAGTTTCAAAAACACTTCTTGCATTGAAGTTACATGGTAC
>JALNVG010000134.1 GCA_023227685.1 Bacteroidaceae bacterium | reverse complement strand
TTTTCGTTTCTCCCGGAAGGATTGTTATATAATTATCATCCCAAAAAATCGGAAAGATCAGATTACCCGATCGGTCTTTCAATGCCAGGCGCACAAAGAATGCTATTTTATCCGTCGGATTGTGCATGGATAAAATCAGTTTTTCTTCACCGGCTTTATTTCTTATTTCCGTCTTATACGTACAATTGCAGAGCGTGTCGAGAAGTGATAAATCTTTGAAATCCGCATAGGTTTTCATCGGAGTATATACCCAATCGCTCTTATCCCATTGATAAGTATCTTGCTTTTGTGACAGGCAATAAAAATTGTCGGCCAGTTCCTTACCATCCGAATATGTAAGCCGGAGAGACAGAAACTCATTCCCTTTTATCTCTGGTATAGTAAACAAGAGTTTTGACAATATACTGTCCGACTTCGATATAAGTACGGATTGCGACAACAACTGTTCAGATTTTATATCAAACAACCGTATCTCCGCTTTCATCGCCTTCTTCACTCCATCTTCGGTAACCAGATAAACACCGTTGTCTTTATAATCATAGACCAATTGGCTAGGTTCATTCGCTTTCTTCACGGCATAATAAGCTGATGTCGGTATCAGATAATAATCATACAGCTGCCAATACAAAGCCGGCCAGGCGGAATTCAACATCCATTGCACAATTCCCGTTGTATGGGGTCTGTTCACCCTGAAAGCCTCGAACATAGACCTTGTGCCCTCATAATCGGTCAAATCGGCTTTCCGCAAATAATCACGAAGATTAATAGGTGCACCGTATTTCTCGGTAATAACCGTTGTCAACGTATGAAGAGAATTAAGTAACGGACTTGCCGAAGTCGAAGCAGTAGTATGATAATTCCAGCAATCGCCGATGGGCCAAAGCTGATCGGCAGGAATCATCTTGCAGATCGATTCATACACGGGTAGCTGCGCACCAATACCGGTTTCGGTGTTAAACCCATAAGCACCGCCGAAATGTCTATCAACGTACCAATAGTTCGGCCCCACATATTCATACGGACCATCCATTTTTGTTCCGCTCGGACCGGAAACGGTACTCACGGCCTCTTTGGCCGAAGAGATATAAGCACGATCGTCTATTTCTTTCAGCAGACTTTGATATCTTTTTTCCAGTTCCGGACGGGGAAATTTGTCACTTCCCACAAACCACGCAATAATAGAAGGGTGATTACGTAACCATAACACCTGATCCTTGAATGACTGGTAAACCAGATTCTCTTTTTCCGGTCCCTTGATGCCGCCATAGTCATCGCATGGTGCACCCAAATACTCTTCCCATTCCCATTGACAGCTCCATCCCGCAAGAACTAGAAGTCCGTATTTGTCGCAAAGATCATACAGATGTTGTGATGTTCCCCAGATATTCTCACAACGAATAGTGTTGAGATTCATATCTTTGGCATATTTTATTTGAATCTCATCTTTCGCAAGGGTGTTTCTCAAAAAAAGATCATCCGTCCATCCCGCACCCTTGATAAGAACAGGCTTGCCATTCAGCTTGAATCCCAGATATCCCTCTTTAGTCATATACCGATCCACTTGTCTGATACCGAAGGAAATAGTTGTCTGATCAGAAATTTTCTTATTCTGCGCAAATTGCAAATGCAGTCTATACATTTCCGGATGACCCAAATTGTTACACCACCACAGTCTGGGATTGATAAAATGGAGTGCCGGAATTTCTTTTGAAGTGAGCTGTACCACTTTTTTCTCATTTGGAGATAAAGACACGGGATAAGAGAAATGCACGCCACCGATATCACCCTTCAGCAAACCGGTTTGCGCACTTGTCGAATGATTTTCCAATTCCGTTTCCATCGTCAGCCAAGCCTCTTTGAGCGTTTGTGTATTGACGACGGAACGTACGCAGGTATGCGCCATCGAAACTTCTTGAGTGACACGGACATGAACTTCACGAAAAATCCCCATGTTCTGATCGGCCGGCTGCGGATTCCAATCCACAAAGCCGATGTTAGGATCACCTGTTTGAGCACGGAACACTTCGATAGACAATTTATTCTCCGGCTTAATCCATTGAGTTACATCAAACGTATATTGCCGGAAAGGCCCCTGCACAGTATCACGTGAAGCAACAAGCCGATTATTCACAAATACGTTGGCGGCATAATCAATACCATCCAACAGAAGTAACACGTGCTGCCCTGGTTTCAAAGCAGACAACGCAAAGCTCTTTTCAAACCGCCAAGAATGGTCGAAAAAGGATTTATCAACCTGCCGGTAATTCAAACCGGTCAATATATCTTCTTTATAAACGCCATTACTGATGAGAACACCCATCGCCGTAACCGGTATTGATGTCCGGTACGTGTTTTTACCTTCATGCACCACCCAGCCGTCTTTCAACAGATCACCTTTCAGCACATTCCGTGCCTGACAAGATAAACCGATTAAAAATAAAAGCAAGAAGCTTCCTAATATTTTTTTCATCAAAGTATACATATTTAAAGCTTTGACGCACCCAGCATATTACTGCCATCCAACGTCGAAAACAAGATTTTAATATTTTCAATGGCCCTTTTATAAGGAAAATCCTCGGCCATGGACTCTTTCATCGATTCGGCAAAAAACGGTGCTGCCTTAGCCATGCCACCACCGATAATAACAGCTTGCGGATCATACGTAAATATCAACGCTTGCATCAGCTTACCTAAATGACCGCCGAATATCTGCCATATTTTTAATGCATGTTTATCACCTGAAAATGCTTCTTCGGCAAGCTCCTTGCCCGTCTCATGAAAGGCATACTTGAAAAACAGGCTACTGCAATAATGTTCGTAATCGCTTTGTAAATAAGGCAGCGAGCCTACTTCTCCTGCTCCCGTATTTATACCCCTGTACAATTTGTCATCAATCATGATACCAGCTCCCACTCCTGTACCCAATGTGATACCTACAAAATCATGGAATGCCTTTCCCGATCCGAAATACTTTTCACCCAGCACAAAACAATTCACATCATTATCTACACACACCGGTACATGAAAAATATTCTCAAGAATCTCTTTCAGATGAACTTCCTTCCATGACGGTATATTTACCGCATCATATACGATTCCTTTTTCCACATCAACAACCGAAGGCACACCTATGCCGATCTTATCCACAGAAGCATTCATCATCTCTTCTGTCAGAGATTTGATTAAATCAAGCACTTCCGTTTTATTCGCATTTTGAGGACAAGCCATATCTTTTTGATTGATAATCCGACCATTATCTATTTGCCCTATCCTTAAATTTGTTCCTCCCAAGTCAATTGCTAATTTCATATATTTAATTTTATTCAGATTAAAAAAGATCTGCTATCGGATATATATTATACAATATTAATAATCAAATAGCAGATCTTAATATATTCCTAAACTTTATTTACTTTTTCCGGAAAAGCCAGAAAGTTCCGTTATCCCATGCTTCGGTACCGTCGGGGGCAGCACAAAGCACCATCGTGTCATCAGTCAATTCCAATATGTCATATTGATACAACGGATCGGTCGTACCGTAAATGTAACCGTTCAGCACCGTTGCGCCACTCAGTTTGAGCACACCTATCGACCATTGCGAATCATCATCCGGATCAACCTTTGTTGACGACATATCAAAAGAGAAAGTACCGCTTTCGGCCACCGTACCATCCCCTTTATAACGGATGAAATTGGCTCCTCCATTCAAGTCGAACACCATGTATCCGTCAGGGTCATCCGTATCGCTCAATGTAACCGGTGTCCAGTCGGGCACAAATTCGGCCAGATAGCCGCCGGTACCGTATACCGCTTCGGCTGTACTATCCCAAACCCATGTCTTTCCGGTAGTTCCCGTCCCTGCAAGCAATCCCCACTGTTCGGCCACCGCATGATCTATCTGAGTTATATTCACAGTGCGTGTTGTTGTCACCGTTCCTCCGCCGCACAGACCGGTGAAGGTGATCTTTTGCTCACCTAAAAACGGCAGACAAACGGTATCGTTCTGCAAAGAAGAATATCCTGTTCCATAGTTCCAATACGACCCTACTTTAGATGTATTGTTAGTCATTACAATTTGATTGCCGCCATCGGTTGTGGCGTGCACGTCCAATACCAAATCACTTTCATTCACCACACCACCTGCCTGAATATCATCGACCACCGGATTACAACCGCAAACGATGACAATTATTGATAACAAGCTGAATATTATTTTTTTCATTTTATGTTCCTCCTCTTTATTCATATGAAATATCATCGGCAGTCCACCCTGCATTCTGTACAAGTACGTTATTAGACAAACTAATCTGGGTGAGTGGTATTTGCAAAAAACCACCTGTATCTGTCACACGTTGTTTGATATCAGACATATCCATTGTCGTCGACTCCAAATTGTTTTCCACAGCTACACCATCCTGCTTGGCCAATGCATCTCCCGCAATGTGCCAGCGTAGCAAATCATACCAGCGCAAACCCTCGAAAGCAAACTCCCAACGACGCTCGTTGCGCAGAGCCTTGTCGGTATAAGCCGCAATCGGATTCAAACCTGCACGTGCACGAACTTGGTTGATACCATCTACGGTCTTCGTCAGTTCACTGTACATCAGCAAGACATCTGCATAACGAATGACCACGATATCCTGTATATTGTTCAACTGATAATCGGTACTAATATCCGGATATTCCAGGCAGGAATAATTTTCAATCACATCGTCACCGGAATTATCGGTAGTCTTGGCATTGATAGCCACATATTTTTTCTCCCAATACCCGGTTTCGTTATATTGCTTATCTGCACCCCACACGTAATCAGGTGCTTCATCCGTCGTATTGAGTATGGAAGCTTTAAAACGAATATCGTTCGCCTCAGCAGCCTTCCAGTCGCTTACCATAGTCGGGTTAATAGTACCGCATCCCCAGCCGATACCGAGTGGAAAGTTGTTTTCAACACTACCATCCGTTTCACGCGGCGAGAAATACAGATCGACTTCATTGTTAGAATATGAATCACTATTATCCCAAGAGGCTGTCGCACTATATCTTATTTCAAACATTGACTCATAATTACCACCTTCGTCGCCAACCCAGCTCAAGTCATTATCTTCCGAATAGGGATAGTCAGCCTTGGTATACTTATTGGCATACGGCCACAAATTACGAAAATCGGGAACAAGCTTATGTCCGCTGTTTTTCATACAGTCTTCCAAATCAGCCACCACCTCATCGCTGCTGATCGTACCATCATCAGTAGGCATTGAAGTCTGCTCATAATAACCGGCATAGAATAGATAAATACGTGCCATCATGGCTTCTGCCGCCCATTTGGTGACATGCCCGAGTCTAGACGTAGAAATATCATTATAATTGGTCGATGGTAATAAAGAAATCGCCTTCTGCATGTCCGTCCCCATCAGTGCATACAATTCAGCGGGTTTGGCTTGAGCCGCATTACCGGATACCGAAGTCGTGATAAGCGGTACTTTGCCGAAAGTCTTACACAGATTGAAATAAAAATAAGCACGCATGAAATAGGTCTCCCCCTTGATCTGATTCTTCGAATCATCACTGTCAAACGTAATCTTATCCATTGCTTCAAGTAATGAATTACAACGATAAATGCCTTTGTAGTTCTCTTTCCAAATATCAGAAAACATGTTATTGCTTGATTTCTTCAGATGGTCCAAAGCATGCATATAAGTGTCATCGGGACCGCCGCCGCCAAATCTATCGTCAGATAATATTTCTGGAACGATAAAAATGTTCTGCTCCTCGTCATTCGTTGTCATTTCACGCAATATCGAATAAATACCGGTCAGAGATTCTTCAGCATCGCTTTCGGTCGTGGGAAAGTTTGAACTGTCTTTCTCAGTCAGATTTTCAGTATTCAAGAAGTCATTGCATCCGGTCATAAATAAGATCAGCAATGAACCTATTAAAATATTTTTTGTTCTCATGTCATTTTAAAATTTAGCGTTTACACCAATCATATAAGTACGCGGACTCGGATAGGATCCCAAATCAACACCGGAAACCCAATCCTCACTTCCTCCATACCCTATTTCGGGATCCATACCCGAATATCGGGTAATCGTAAACAAGTTTTGAGCAGCGAAATAAATTCTCATCTGTTGCATTGGCAATCCCTTAAAGAGTTTCTTCAAATCATAGCCTATGGTAAGGTTCTGCATACGCATATAATCACCGTTCTCCATATACAAATCCGAAATGTTTTGCCAGTTCGAGTGTGTACCCGATGTCAGACGTGGCAAGAAATTGGATGTCCCCTCTCCGTGCCAACGTTTGAAAATGGCCGAGGTATAATTGTTGGTCGGATAATCCACAAATGAACGATAGGACTTCATGATCTGATTGCCGAATACGCCGTTCATTGTCGCACTGACGTCAAAACCTTTCCAAGAAAAATTGAGACCCAATCCGAGTGAATAATCAGGATGCGGGTCACCGATCATGCCTTTATCGTTCTCATCGATCACACCGTCTTTATTCCGATCCACCCAAATGACATCTCCGGGAATTGTACCGCTCAACTTAGCACCTTTATAATTATCTATCTGCGCCTGGTTCTGAAAAATGCCGGCAGTTTTGTATCCGTAGAAAAAGCCGATGGGATAGCCTACTTGCGCACGATACATCTCATCGGTACTGTTGCTTAGTATATCTGA
>JALNVG010000133.1 GCA_023227685.1 Bacteroidaceae bacterium | reverse complement strand
CTTCTTCGGAATGGAATTTTCATTATTATTAAAATAATTTGAGATATTAATTGACATGAAAAAATTTATATATACGACTTATATCGGATTACTTGCATGTGTCTTGTTTGCTTCATGCAATTCATTCAACGATGCTTTTGATGCGGAGAAAGTAGATTCGCTGACTGTTGCGGTTACCGCCAATGTATCGGTGGAAGGCGTTTCGGCAGAAGGTCTGACAATCAAATTTGATAACTACACTGAAGATATTCATCTTTCAAAAACGCTGACCGGTACGAACAATGAATTGAGCGGCATAATTCCGGGCATCTATAATGTAACGATAAGCGGTAAAACTACCGACAGCAACGGGGATGAATATTACTTGAACGGCACATTGGTTAACAAACCTTTGTACAAAGGGGCGAATTCGATCAATATCACCGTAGGCGGGTTGAAAATAAGTCCGCTTATCTTTAAGGAAATCTTTTATGCGGGATCACCTAAATATTATTTCCGCAATCAGTTCTATGAGCTGTACAACAACTCTTCGAACACTCTTTATCTGGATGGTATCTATTTTGCAGAGTTAACACCAACGACCGCTACAACTAAACTCCCTGTTTGGCCGACTTCGGATGGTGATAACTATTGCTATGGCAACAGAGTTTGGAAATTTCCTGGCTCGGGAACGGATTATCCGCTAAAGCCGGGTGAATCATGCGTCATCTCCCAATTCGCAGCCAATCATAAACTGCCGATCTATTGTCCTAATTCTCCCGTGGATTGCAGTTCTTCGGAATTTGAATTTAACATGAATAATAAAAAATATCCCGACCAGCCGGCTGTAGATATGGTTCATGTCTTTTATAACGGCAAAGCGGAAAAGGGAAGTACGCCGCAGTATCTGACTTCGGTATTCGGTGGAGCATATGTAATTTTCCAAGTTCCCAAAGGAGATACATACGACCCTGTGGGAAATGAAAATTTGAGCACACGTGATTTTGGATCAAAATATGCTACCCTCTATGCGAAAATCCCTATCACTTATGTGCTTGATGCGGTAGAAGCCGGACAAAACGAAACGATGATTAATGCCAAACGTGTGCCGGGCGTGCTTGATGCAGGCATGACGTATGTGGGTTCTACTTATTGTTCTTTGGGCGTGGCCCGCTACCCGTTGACTGATGACAATGGAGATTATGTTTATCAGGATTGCGGTTCGATGATCTTTAAGGATACGAATAATAGTACGGATGATTTTCAAAGGGGTGTAGTGCCTGAACTTCGCAGATACGGTACAAAGATGCCTTCATGGAATCATACACTCATCGGTAAATAAAAAATGGTAGTAAGAATTTTTTATAAGAAAGAAAATGAAAAATAAAATAAAATATATCATATTAGGAAGCCTGCTATTCTCGGCATCGGGCATTGCGCCAAAAGTTTTTGCCCAAGGAGATAAATCGCGAACAGCTGCGGCTTTAGACCTGACTAAAGACAAGAGCAGCTGGATGCAATCTGCCAATGCATCGGGACTGATCTTTGAAGACCACGAAACATACAATGATTTGAATATAGGATATAAATGGAATAAAGGTATTTTTCGCAGACCGCAACAAGGCGAAAAGAATAATAACCTTTTTATAAATACCGAAGGCGCGATAAATCTGGGTAAGACTTATGTATGGGGTAAATTTGCCTTTACAAAAGAAAAGGTGACCGGTTCCGATTATAACGCTTCCATCATCGATCCTTATCGGGGCATGCCCTATTACGTAGCGGATACGAATATCAGCGACTGGAAAAATCAGTTTTATGATTTGGACTTCAAAGTGGCTACTCCGATCACAAAATCTCTTTCTATCGGACTTTCAGGCTCTTATAAAGCACAGCTCGGCGCAAAGCAACGCGACCCGCGTACCGAAAACCGATTGATGTATCTGGACTTGAAGCCAGGTGTCACTTATGCTTTCAACGAGCACCATCATCTGGGTGTGAACCTGGAATATTTCTCTTTGAAAGAGGAATCTAATATGACGAACATTAATGACTATGTGGATCAGACTTATTATGCCTTGTACGGTTTGGGGACATCAGTAAAGGGCTTAGGCGCCGGACGTACGACAAACTACGAAGGAAATGACGTAGGCGGGGCTTTGCAGTATTTTTATTCCAACTGCGGAGTGAAATTCATCATGCAGGGATCAATCAACGCCAAGGTGGAAGATGCCAATGTATCATTCTCCACTCCAAAAAAGGAAGGTACGGTGAAAGACTGGGTAAGAACGGGAATGGCTTCGCTCCATCTTGACCGACCCAAGTATCTGCACATGATATCCGTTGATTTTTTGAGTCGTAGCATTGACGGTATTCAATATATCAATCAACGCGACAACACGGAAAGCCTAAGCGGATGGATGGACTTATATTCGAATATCCGATCGACGTATGAGACCAATACGCTCAACGCCGAATATGCTCTTTACAAGAAAAGAGGCAGTGAATATACATGGAATGTTCATGCTGCATTAAAATACAACAGACAGAATGATGAGTATATCATGCCGCATTCGGAATTGAAATATGAGAACATGATAGTTGCAGTGGGCGGTAAGCTGAACATTAAGGCCTGTGACAAATTGAGCAAACGTGTGCTACTGACCGCTGATGTGAATTACTCGTCAAATCTCTCGGGTATATACAAATACGGCGGCGCCAACGCCGATTCGCCTATCGTGACGGACTTCATGCAACGCGATTTCAACTATCTGACTTCTGATTCTTATGGGGTAAGGGCTTCTGCCAAATACTCTCAAAAGATAAAAGAAAACGATAGTTACCAGGTGTATGCAGGCGGTACCTTTAATTGGACAAAGGCCCGTGACTACAATTACGGTCACCGAACGGTAGCGGAATTGAATTTCGGCTTTATATTTTAACTATATGAGAAAAAGTATTTTTGTTTTGTTGCTTGCGCTTTACGGCCTTTCAATTAAAGCACAACAGGTATTGAATCCGCATCTTCGTATCCGGCGATCTTCGTTTGCCATTATCGTGGACAAACAGTCTTTTGACATGTGCCGGAAGCAGCTGCTCGATTATCAACAGGCATTGGAGGATGAGGGTTTGCCTACTTTTATTATTGCCGATCAATGGAAATCGCCGGAAAGCGTGAAAGAACAAATCATACGATTGTACAAAAAAGATAAGTTGGAAGGTGTCGCACTGGTTGGAGATATTCCGATTGCGCTGATACGCAAAGCGCAACACCTCACTTCTGCCTTTAAGATGGATGAAAAAGCACCGATGATCGAATCATCGGTGCCAAGCGACCGCTTTTATGATGATTTCGGCTTGAAGTTCGATTTTATAAAACAGGACTCGACACATAACGATTTCTTTTATTACAACCTGTCGGCCACATCGATCCAGTATATTGATTGCAACATCTATTCGGGGCGTATCAAACCGGTGAAAAACGGCGAAAACCCATACGTGCAACTGGGCGATTATCTGGAAAAGATAGTGAGACTGCACAAACAACAGAACAAACTGAATCAGTTTGTCTCATATACCGGCGAAGGATCGTTTTCTAATTCACTGACGGCTTGGACCCCGGAGGCATTTAACCTTCGCGAACAGTTGCCTCAGGTTTTCGATGCGGACGGACGTGCAGCCTTTTACCGCTACGATATGTGGAGCTATCCGAAGTCCGAAATAATATCACAATTGAAACGGAACGATTTGGATCTTATCATCTTTCACAGCCACGGCATGCCCTACCGTCAATACTTGTCGGCAATACCGGAGACGAATTCTTTTGAGAATCATATTTTTTATATGAAAGAATCTCTGCGGGAATTGGCACGGAGGTATTCAAAAAGACCGGAAGAATTGAGAAACTACTACAAACTGTACGCTGAAAAATATGGTATTGATTCGACTTGGTTTGCCGGTTATGATAATAAACGTATAACCCAAAAGGATTCCGTGAATGATATCAAACGCGGCATCGTACTCGAGGATATTCCTTCGATACGGCCGAACGTGAGGTTCGCAATCTTTGATGCCTGCTATAACGGGGATTTCAGAGAAGAGAATTCCATTGCAGGAAGTTATGTCTTTTCAAAGGGAGATTGTGCAGCTGCATACGCCAACAGCGTTAATGTTCTGCAAGACAAACAATCCGAAGAATTGTTGGGCATGCTCGGATCGGGTGCACGCATCGGACAGTGGGCTCAGGAAATCAATATACTGGAGTCTCATATCATCGGTGATCCTACTTTCCGCTTTACTTCTTCCGACAAAGCTCTTGATTTATCGGATATGCGTATCGGGGATTTGTCGACGGGAAAGTTGCTTCGATGGACACAAAAAGACCGGCCGTGTGCTTTACAATCTCTGGCTTTGCATGAACTGTATCGAAGGGGATACAAGCATATTTCCGATCTGCTATTGAAAAAATACCGGACTGCGTCTTATGCCATGGTGCGCTATACCTGTTTCAACTTGTTGGAAAAGAAGAATGATGCGAACTTCCAAACGATATTAAAACCGGCCGTGAAGGATCCTTATGAATTTATCCGCCGTATTGCTATTGATCGGATGGGCAAGACAGGACTACCCGAATATCTGCCTTATTTGATAAATGCTTATATTGATGAACCGCTTTCGGCAAGAATCGTATTTAATGTGCAGTCGGCAGCCAAACTTTATCCGAAGGAGGAGGTGAAAGCCGTGGCCGACAGTTGTTTTGCCCATTCTTACTTTAGAAACAAAAAGACTGAAGAAAACAAATTTATGGAAAAGACTTCTTTTGATATGCTTCAGGAGATGGACTCTGTGCTAACAAGCAAAACAGCGAGTATGAATAAGAAGAACTTTTATGCCGGCGTTCTTAAAAACATGACTTATCATCCGGCCGTAGCAGGTTGCATTCGTCTTATCATGGATGACGGACAACCGTTGAATTTGCGCATCAATGTACTTCAATCACTGGCTTGGTTCAGATTGTCATATAAAAAGGAACTGATTACAAAAGCCTGCCTGTTGATAATGCATAACGAATCAAACGATTCTTTGCTGAGAGAAGAAGCTACGCGTACCTATAACCGGTTAATAGATTAAATGAGTATGAAAAGATATATCGTAAGTGTTCTATTGCTCATCAGCATTTTGCTACTCGATGCAGGGATGGCTGCCGCCCGGAATTCACACCGGCAACCGACATCGTTCGCTATCGTAGTAGACGAAACTACTTATCACAAGAGCAATAAGGCCCTGCTTGCCTATGAAAAAGCGATTGATGACGATGGCTTGTACACTTACCTGCTGCACGGGAATTGGGAAAATCCGCAACAGATAAGAAAGGTGCTGGCCGATTTGTATAAGAAAGATCCCACCTTGGAAGGTATTGTGCTTATCGGTGATATACCCATTGCTTTCGTGAGAAATGCACAACATCTGACAACGGCTTTCAAAATGGATGAAACGAAGTTTCCGATAGACGAATCTTCAGTGCCGAGCGATCGCTATTATGATGATTTGAATTTGAAGTTTGACTTCTTGTCGCAAGATTCGATCCATCCTTCGCGTTTCTATTTTAAGTTACGGTCGGATTGCGAACAACGGATTTCACCGACTTACTATTCTGCCAGAATTATGTATCCGGAAGCAATGGGAGGCGATAAATACCTGGCCATCTCCGATTTCTTATCGAAGGCCGCGGCTGCAAAGAAACGAATGAATCCGGCAGATAATATCATTTCATTCACAGGAGCCGGTTACAACTCGGAATGTCTCACGGCATGGCTGGATGAAGGAAAGCAACTCCGCGAAGAATTTCCGGCGGCTTTCAAGCGATCCGACACTTTTAAACAATACGATTTCAGGATGAATCCTGTGATGAGGAATAAATTGCTGGACGCATTGCAACGTAAAAATACGGATATCTTTATTTTCAACGAACATGGTATGCCTACCAGGCAGTTGATTAATAACAATATGCCGGGCATAGACTTTGATTCCAGATATACGGTGATAAAGAACGAGATCAATACCGATGTACGAAAAGCGTTGAAGAAGGGTGAGCAGCTGGATTCTATTATTGCTTATTTTCATCATAAATACGGCTTACTTCCTTCATTCTTCGATAAAATAAGAAGTGATTCGGTGATAAAGATCGACTCGATGTTCTATGCCGATCAATATATTTCCACCTCAGATTTGAAAGGTATAAAAACGTTTCCCGAATTCGTCATTTTAAACGCGTGCTACAACGGGTCCTTCCAAGATTCCGATTACGTGGCGGGGCATTACTTGTTCAACGACGGGAAAACACTTGCTGTGCAAGGAAACACCCGTAACGTGCTTCAAGACCGTTGGACAACGGATTTGATCGGAACATTGGGTTGCGGACTACGTGTGGGACAATACAACGCACTGGTTTGCAGTCTCGAGGGCCATTTGATGGGCGACCCCACGGTACGGTTTGTTTCGGATGCGAAAAGGATGAACCGCCTCACTCTATCCGTCACTTTAGAAAAAGGTGATAATAAAACATGGCTGAAATGTTTAGGTGATAAGAATCCGAATGTACAATCACTCGGATTGAGGATGCTTGTTGACAACCATTATGCAGGAGATGCCTTTTCAAAACAATTGAAAAAAATTGCCGCTACATCGCCTTATAATATCGTACGCCTTGAG
>JALNVG010000132.1 GCA_023227685.1 Bacteroidaceae bacterium | reverse complement strand
CGTGGTTTTTTGAATAGTGAACGTTTCCCTGTAATGAAGAATGTGGTTTATATCGGTCAAGATAAGCATCGGGGAATGTATAATACGCCTGAATTAATATTACTTGGTGAGAACATGAATGATCACAAGTTGAATGAATTGAAATCACAAGTTACTTGTCAGGATGTAGTAAACATTCAATATACTTCAGGCACAACAGGTATGCCCAAAGGTGTGATGTTGACTCATTACGGAGTAGTGAATGACGGTTTTCTTACTGGAGAACACATGAAATTCACCCAAGCTGATAAATTATGTTGCTGTGTTCCGATGTTTCATTGTTTCGGTGTAACGCTGATGATGATGAATTGTTTGACTCATGGTTGTACAACGGTAATGGTTGAACAGTTTAATGCATTAATTGTATTGGCTTCTATTCATAGAGAACGCTGTACTGTTCTTTATGGAGTACCAACAATGTTTATAGCAGAATTAAATCATCCGATGTTTAACCTGTTTGATCTCTCCAGTCTCCGAACCGGAATTATGGCAGGTAGCCTTTGTCCTGTTGAACTGGTGAAGCAGGTCGAGCAGAAAATGTATATGAAGGTGACGAGCGTTTATGGCTTGACCGAAGCGTCACCAGGTATGACTGCCACGTGTGTTAATGATCCGTTTGATGTTCGTTGTCATACGGTGGGGCGTGAATATGCTTTTACTGAAGTTAGGGTTATTGATCCGAAGACGGGTAAAGAGTGTCCCGATGGAGTAGAGGGTGAAATGTGTAACCGGGGTTATAATACGATGAAGGGTTATTATAAAAATCCTGAAGCTACTGCTGAAGCCATTGATGCAAATGGTTTTCTTCATTCCGGAGATTTGGGCAAGAAAGATGAAAATGGAAATTATCGCATTACCGGGCGAATAAAAGATATGATTATCCGTGGTGGAGAGAACATTTATCCTATTGAAATAGAAGAGTTATTAGGCCAAATGGAAGGAGTGAAAGATATTGAAGTAGCAGGAATTCCCTCTCCAAAATATGGTGAATCTGTCGCTGCTTTCATTCAATTATATGAAGGGGTAAAAATGGTTCCGTCGGATATTCAAGATTTTTGCAAGGAAAAGATTGCCCGACATAAAATACCAAAATATATATTCTTTGTTAAAGAGTTTCCTTTGACAGGTAGTGGAAAGATTCAAAAGTTCAAACTTAAGAAGTTGGGTGTAGAACTTTGCAAAAAAGATGGAATAGATATCGTATAGGTTGAATAAGCAAATCAAAAATAAAAAATAACAAATAACAAAACACCCGAAAGATTACTGTTAATCCAGGGAGAACCTAAAGTTGATCTTTCGGGTGTTTTTTTATTTATAGTTTCAGTATGATTATTGATCCTTTTTAATCAGTTCAAGCAATTTATCAACGGCTTCTTCTTCGGGAATGTTTTTTTCTATGCAAGTCTTTCCTTTGTAAAGACTGATTCTTCCACGTCCGGCACCGACATATCCATAGTCGGCATCAGCCATTTCGCCCGGTCCGTTTACGATACACCCCATGATGCCAATTTTAAGTCCCTTAAATTGAGATGTTGCCGCTTTGATACGGCTTATCGTATCTTCCAAATTATAAAGTGTTCTTCCGCAGCCGGGACAGGAAATATATTCCGTCTTCGAAGTGCGTACACGTCCGGCCTGAAGAATGCCGAAAGATGTGGCATTAACGATAGAGTGGCTCAAATGCCCTTGATTATATAGGAAAAGGCCGTCGCATAACCCATCAATGATTATTGCTCCCATATCGGCGGCAGCCTTGATTTCTAAATCTTCAGCATTGTTTTCATTGTATAATTGAAAGAAAACAATCGGATTTTTCAGTCCGTCATTCATCAATTGATGAGCAAAAGCACGTTGCTCGCCCACACGATTGGGATGATTGCTTTGAGATATCAATACGATTTCGGGATGTATTTTGAGACAGGCCGTAGCTTCATCGTTCATGCCCATATACGGCATGAAAAGGAACTTCAATTCAGCATTACATCCTCCGATAAGTGGCATTTGTTCGTGATTGTATGCCGGCCAAGTGCCTGCTTCTCCCTTCCAGACATCAGCATCCAAAATATATTCGACTCCGCTTTCTTTTTGTTTTGGCAGTTCTCTGCCGGTATAGATATAATCCGGTTTTAATTTAGAATCCTCTTCTGTCTTACCATCCATACATTCTGCTATGACAACCGGCAGTTTATCACCTCCGATATTTCGTACAGCTCTGGTTTGTCTTCGTACGGGATTGATATAATCAAATTCTGCAGCTTGTTTTCCCGGAATATAAGGATGATCTTTTCTAAGCATGATGTAGTTCACCAATTTCTTGGCTACCGGAATTTCAGCTTCCGGTGCCTCGCTGAGAGACACACGAATGGTATCTCCGTATCCGTCGCTTAGTAAAGCACCGATACCCAAAGCCGATTTTATTCGTCCATCTTCACCTTCTCCCGCCTCGGTTACACCTAAGTGCAAGGGAAAGATCATATCTTCTTTCTTCATCACCGATACCAACAGGCGTACGGCTCTGACCATAGTGACCGTATTTGAATCTTTGACAGAGATAACCACATCTTTAAAATGTTCTTCTACACATATCCGAAGAAATTCCATGCACGATTCAACCAAGCCTTCCGGCGTATCACCATATCGGGACATAATACGATCTGAGAGTGAACCATGGTTCACGCCCAGACGGATAGCGGTATGATTGGCTTTACAGATATTTAGAAATGGAACGAATCGATCTTTGATTTTCTTGATTTCTTCTATATATTCTTCGTCGGTATATTCTATTTTTTTAAAGGTGCGGGCCGAATCAACGTAATTGCCCGGATTTATGCGTACTTTTTCGGCATATAGAGCAGCTACATCCGCTACATGTGGATTGAAATGCACGTCGGCAATGAGTGGTGTCATGTATCCCTGTTTCCGTAAACCGCTATTGATATTTTTGAGGTTTTCGGCTTCTCTGGTTCCTTGTGTTGTCAGACGAATGTAATCTCCTCCGGCTTTAATAATACGTTTGCTTTGTTCGATGCACGCTTCGGTATTCATGGTCGATGTATTTGTCATCGATTGGATACGAATAGGATTGGAACCACCCATTGGAACGGCTCCTATGTTTACTTCGGATGTTTCTTGTCTGCAATAGTTAAATAAATCCATCTTATGCTGAATGTCTCAATTTGTTTTATATTCAAATTTCACATCTTTCAAATCATTGTTGGCCTTTTCTATTTTCTTTTTCAGTCCCTCTTTGTAAGCGATGAATTTCTCTTCTAGTTTTTTGTCTGCCAGCGAAAGGATTTGTATGGCAAGAATAGCGGAATTCAGTGCGGCATTGATACCGACCGTGGCAACAGGAATTCCCGGAGGCATTTGTACGATAGCCAAAAGAGCATCCATACCTTCAAGTGTGGATTTGATAGGAACGCCGATAACAGGAACTGTGGTTGAAGCGGCTATAACTCCGGGCAGATGAGCCGCCATGCCGGCTGCGGCGATAATTACTTTGATTCCTCTGCCGTGAGCATTTTCTGCAAAAGTTGCAACAGCTTCCGGTGTGCGGTGTGCTGATAAAGCATTAATTTCAAAAGGTACCTGCATCTCGTTCAGGAGGTTTGCAGCCTTTTCCATAATGGGCAAATCTGATGTACTGCCCATAATGATACTAACTATTGGTGTCATTTTTTTATCGACTTATAATTCGTTTATTAATTTCTTATATGCTGTTGCATCAAGTAATCTTTTAGCTTCAGCCGGATCTTGTGGCTTTATTTTGATAATCCAACCTTTTCCGTAAGGGTCTTGGTTAATTAATTCCGGATGTTCCTCCAGTTCGGCATTTTGTTCGAGAACTTCACCGCTAACCGGTATGAAAAGGTCTGAAACGGTCTTCACTGCTTCAATGGTTCCGAAAGTATCTTCAGCTTCTTGTGTCTCTCCTACGGTAGGAATATCAACAAAAACAATATCTCCTAATTGTGTTTGAGCATAATCGGTGATTCCGATATAAGCAGTTTCTCCTTCAAAACGAATCCATTCATGTTCACTGGTGTACTTTAATTCTTCTGGAATATTCATAACTGTTGAGTTTTAATTGATATATTTTTATAATAAAAACACTCTGAAAATTTGGTTGACGGCAGGGTGTAATACTAAGATAGTACTTATAAACCCTAAAACGAAGCCGGCGAGTACTTCTGCAAGGTTATGGTGCCCCAGGGTGATGCGGGCAGAGCCGAGTGCACCGGCAACAAAGATAAATATGCAAAGCCAACCGATAGGATTATAGCCGAACAATGTGCTGAAAGATACCAATCCCCCGATGATGCCGCCGGCACCTGCCATATGTTCGCTTATTTTCCATTTTATATTGGTGAAAAAGCAAACAACCATAATAATCAGTGATGACAAGATGATGCCGATCATATACCACGGGATAACTAATTTTCGCATTATAAGCAAGCAAGTGATGTCCGAGATGATATATATCAGGAACGGGAAGTAGCGTCTCTTTCGGTCGTGCTGGTTAATACGATCCAGACTTTTGATATGTCTGAAAAGAAAAATTGTAATAAAAGGAATGATGATCGTGTTTACCAATACGATCATCAACACAATCATTTTGTACTTAAGAGGCATAATGCGCAGATAAGAAAACAAGAACAAAATCAAAAAAGCGACAAAAGGGATGGAAAACGGAGTGAAAATCTTAGAAATGATTTTCGCACTCCGAAGCATGGTTTTATCTGCTGAGATATGTTCATTAGTTACGTTCATATAGATGTTATAAATTTCTGTTATTTTCTTAATCTGGCTACGGGTATGTTCAGTTGTTGGCGGTACTTTGCTACGGTACGGCGTGCGATGGGATATCCTTTTTCTTTTAGGATGTCGGCCAGTTGATCATCGGTAAAAGGCTTTTTCGTATCTTCTTTATCAATGCAATCTTTTAAGATTTTTCTGATTTCGCGAACGGATAATTCTTCGCCGTCTTCGGTTGTATATCCGTCGCAGAAGAAAAATTTGAGTGGGTATATTCCAAAGTCGGTTTCAACATACTTGCTGTTATTAACGCGTGATATTGTTGAGATGTCCAGTCCTGTTTTATCAGCCAAATCTTTTAGGATAAGAGGCTTCAATAATGATTCGTCACCTTCGAGAAAGAATGGCCGCTGCCAATCCACGATAGCCTGCATGGTTGTCATCAGGGTGTTTTGTCGTTGTTTCACGGCATTGATAAAACCTTGAGCGGAATCTATTTTCTGTTTTAAAAACATCATCGCTTCTTTTGAATCTTTTGATTGGTTTGTTCTATTTTTGGTGTGCTCTTCAATCATATCCATATAATCGTGGTTCATGTGTAATTGCGGAACGTTGCGATTATTGAGACTCACGTTGATTGTTCCGTCTTCATAAGTGTCGACCACAAAGTCGGGCACGATATGTTGAAAGTTTCTTCCTATGATTTCTCCCATTGAGGCACCCGGACGGGGATTCAACTTTGTTATCTCTGCGATAGCTTCATTGAAATCCTTTTCTTCCATATTGAGCTTCTTTGTTATTTTATCCCAGTGTTTTTTTGTGAATTCCTCGTAGCAATTGGTAAGAATTAATTCTTCGTTGCTAAGAACTTTCATATTGTGGGGTTCTTCTTCTTTTTTCCTTCGGATTTGCAGCAATAGACAATCTTGCAAGTTTTGTGCTCCAATTCCGGGAGGATCAAAATCTTGAATGATATTTAAGATGTCCGCCAACTCTTTCTCCGAAGTTGTGATTCCGGCGTAGATGGCTAATTCATCGTTAATGCTTGATATGGGTTTACGTAGCAAGCCGTCGTCGTCAAGTGTGCCGATAAGGTATTCGGCTATCTCTTTTCGGCGATCGTCTAAGTCGCACTCGTTGAGTTGTTGTTTCAATACTTCATAAAAAGAAGAGGATTCGGCAAACGGTATTTCTTCTGTTTGTTCGCCCTTCGAACGATTATGTTCTTGCAATTTATAATCCGGTATATCATCTTCGGTCAGGTAGTCTTTCAACGAATCATATTCATTGCTTTCTGTCTCTTGATTGGTATCTGTGCCTTCTTCTTCGTTAAAATCGTCGGTCGACGAGTCTTCTTCTTTACCTTCTTCTAAAGCCGGATTTTCTAATATTTCGGCATGAATACGATCTTCCAACTCGACAGTCGGCAATTCCAGCAATTTAACGACAAGTATTTGTTGAGGCGATAAGGTCTGTACTTGTTGTTGAGCTTGTTTTTGTATTTGACGAGATTCTTGAGGCATGTTTCTGACCTTTCTAAAAAAGCATTTTAATAGTTGATGCAAAAGTAACCTTTTTAGCAGAGAAATCATATATTCTTTATATAAATTTATTCATATCTTATGATTTTTTCTATCTTTGTGGAACAAAAAAAATAGAATATTATGTTTGCAAAAGAAACTTATGTACAGCGAAGAGCTATTTTGGAGAAAAAGTTCGATACTGGTTTATTTTTGTTTTTGGGCAATGATGAAATGGGGCTGAATTATCAAGATAACTCTTTCCGTTTTCGTCAAGATTCTACGTTCCTTTATTATTTTGGCTTATCCACTCCCGGATTGGCTGCTATTATTGATATTGATGGGAATAAGGAAATCATTTTCGGTGATGAGTTATCGATGGATGATATCGTTTGGACGGGTGTCTTGCCGACGTTGAAAGAGATGAGCCAAAGTGTTGGTGT
>JALNVG010000131.1 GCA_023227685.1 Bacteroidaceae bacterium | reverse complement strand
TAAGAGCACCTATGCTATACTGACGGTGAAATTATAAAATGCTAATTAATAGGAACTAATAACAAAAATGCCTAAAAGCTAAAGTTTATATATGGGCACCTAGGTGCTGATATAAATTGTTGGCGGTCATTTTACGGAAACCCTGCATAAAACAAATTCTATGACAACAAAACAACCAGACAACACAGCATTACGGACAGCTTTATGGCGAGCATTACACGTTTTGACAGACGATAAACCCTATATCATTGAGGACAAAGTTGGATATAACTTAATCAAACCCGAAAAAGATTGGCAGGAACGTCCTGATATGAAATATACCAAGCGACTTCGGGCTTCTATTGTTGCCCGTTCCAGATTTATTGAGGACATAGCAAAGGAACAAATCGCAAAAGGTGTAAAACAATATGTTTTGCTTGGTGCAGGACTTGACAGTTTTGCTCAACGAAATACCGAAATCAGTTCGCAGGTTGACATTTATGAAATTGACCAACCCGACACATTAGCTTGGAAAGAAGAAAAACTAATTGCAAACGGTTACAAAATCACCGACAATCTTCATTTTGTTCCTGTTGACTTTGAAACATCGTCTTGGTGGGCAGAACTTTTAAACAAAGGCTTCGACAATACCCAAAGGACTTTTGTTTCTTGCACAGGTGTTACGCTTTACCTTACAAAAGAAGCGATTACAGACACACTGAGAAAAATGACTTCACTTACATCAGGTTCAACTATTGCAATAGCATTTTATTTGCCATTAGAACAACTTGACGAAGAAGACCAACCAATGCAGGAAATTGCCATAAAAGGAGCAGCAGCTTCGGGAACACCTTTTGTAAGTTTTTTCTGTGTTGACGAGATTGTAGGACTTGCACAGAAAGTAGGTTTGAAAGAAATCCAAACTATTTCAACAAAAGATATGACAGAAAAATATTTTAAAGACAGAACCGACAATTTTGTTCCAGCAAGCGGAGAATTTTTCTTGGTTGCGAAAACATAAAAAACGAACCGCCAACAAGGGTTTGGCGTAATGACGGCTGACGGATTTCCATTGAGCTGACATGCAAGGTTGAACGAAAGTAATTCTAATCAGCTTCAGTGCTAAAAATCCGCCACTACGCCAAGCCCTGAACCGTTATGTGTAATTATAAAAAAAAAGAAAAAAGAAATGAGAACCAAACATAAAGTGATTTTTGGAAACTGCATGAGTATGGAGGAAATTCCAGACAAAACGTGTCATTTAATGATAACTTCTCCGCCATATTTTAATGCACCATTTGACTATGATGGTTTTTTTAAAAATTACGATTCGTTTCTAGGTATGCTTGAAATGTTTGCGTCTGAGACTTATCGAGTTTTACAAGATGGTAGAATTGCAGTTATTAACATTGATGATATGCTTGTAGATGGTACAAAATATCCAATAATCGCTGACTCAATTAAAATATTTCAAAAAGTTGGATTTCGATATAGAGACAAAATAACTTGGAAAAAACCTGATGGCTATCTAAGAATTAGCAAAAGAAGTGGCGTAATACTTCAAAATCCATATCCAATGTATTATTATCCTGACAATTTATTAGAAAGTATTATTATATTTCAGAAAGGAAAATTTGATTATCGCTCAATTACAGAAGAGGTTCGTGAGATTTCAAAGATTGACAAAAAAGAATTTCAAGATAATAAATGGTATATGACACTTTGGGAAATTACAAATGTTTTGCCAAGTTCATCTCTTGAAAAAGGTATTGCTGCTTTTCCTGAAGAAATTCCATATAGATTAATAAAATTATTTTCATACAAAGGAGAAACAGTTTTGGATCCTTTTTTAGGAAGTGGTACAACAATGAAAGTTGCTAAAAATCTTGGCAGAAATAGCGTTGGTTTTGAGATTATTAGAGACCTTGAAAATAGAATAAGAAAGAAAACTGGTTTCGACGATTTGGTTTATAGTGAGAATAGTGATATATTTGAAGTTATAGAAAGAAAAGAAGGGAAATACCGATATGTCAATAATGAAACTCTTGAGAAAATTACACTCAAAAATAAAAAATAGAATAATGAATATTAACGCTGAAATTGAAGGTATTGAGTATAAACTTATAATGCCAAATGAATTAAAAGAGATTAATCTTGCCGATTTTGATATTAATACAATGCCATCTTGTTGCATTATAAAAAGCGACAAATACAATTTTGCAATTTCTAAATGGGTTTCACCTAAACGTACACGTTCATACCCTTTTGAAAGAGTTTACAATACGTTATCTGTTTCAAAAAAATTTACAGTAATACCAATAATTAAAGATGAAGGTTCAAAAGGTGATAGAGATTTTATTCAGTGGGACACTATTTCTCTTATGAGTTTATTAGATGTTTATGTGATTTTTGCATATTATCACAAAGCAGAAAAACATCCTACAAGAGAAAATAAAATCACAAGCCAAGAGTTTGACAATGAATATATTCTGTCAAAAATTGATGAGATTGGAAACTATCATAGTTCAGCTTTACATTGGAACCTTAAAGAAATAAAAGACTGTTTACCTTTTTTAATAGATAAAGTAAAACATAACTATTCTCAAATAAGTAAGCAATTAAATGTTTCATTTCATCGTGCAAGTGGAATTGATAAATTTAAGAAACAATTTGAAGTTGGGTTTAATAACTTTATGGAAACTTCAAGAGATAAAGCTAAGGGTGCACAACATAGAGAACTTTTGACTATTCAACCTAAAGAAGTATTAACGACTGCTACAAAAGCAACAATTACTATAAAGAATTATTTAGGTGGTTTGTATTATCTTACTACTGATGAAATAGACATAAAAGGTGATAAATTGTACTTAATTGAAGGTAAACATTCAGCAAATTCAAAATTACCAAGTCTTGGCGATATAAAAGATGGCTTATTAAAAATGATTTTGTACTGTAATTTAGCAAATACATCTATTGGAGATATTTCTTATGGTGTTGTACCAACGTTGAAACTAACTTCAAGTAATATAACTGGAAAGCTCACATCGAACGATTCAGAAGGTGACAAACAACTTTTCTTTAACAATAATTTGTTTAATACAAGCCAAATTGAACTGGTGAAAACATTAATTGAAGAATCACAAATTAATAATTTTGAAATAATAATTCAAGGAGAATGATTAAAAGTCCTTTAAGATATCCAGGCGGGAAAAGCAGAGCAGTAAAATTGATTTCTAATCTTTTACCTGAATTTGATGAATTTAGAGAACCATTTTTAGGTGGCGGTTCTGTATTTATTTATGCCAAACAACGATTTCCAAGTAAGAAGTTTTGGGTTAACGACCTCTATTTTGAACTTTACAAATTCTGGGAAATGACCCAAAAAGATGTCGATGCCCTTATTGATCAAATCTACGAATGGAGAAATAAATTTCAAGTTGGCAAAGAATTGCATAAATTCTTGAATGAAAATCTTAACGGATTTAATGACATGGAAAGGGCAGCTGCTTTTTTTATTTATAATCGAATTACTTTTTCAGGGACAAGTTTAAGTGGTGGTTTTAGTGACGGTGCATTTACAGGTAGGTTCACTGAAAGTAGTATTCAAAGACTAAATGAATTTGCACAAGTTATAAATGGCTCTAAAATAACTAATTTTGATTATGAAGAACTATTGAATAAAGATGGGGAAAATGTATTTATATTTCTTGACCCTCCATATTATTCTGCAACAAAGTCAGCTCTTTATGGTAAGAATGGAAATATGCATAAATCTTTTGATCATGAAAGATTTGCAGAAAACATGCGAAATTGCAAACATAATTGGCTGATAACTTATGACGACAGCGTATTTATAAGAGATTTATTTTCGTTTGCCAATATTATACCTTGGACTTTGACATATGGAATGAGAAATATTAATGAAGATTCAGACCAAAAAGGTAAAGAAATTTTTATTTCAAATTATCTAACAATTGACAAAGTCCCTGAAAGTAATGGACAATTGAGTTTGTTTGCTCCCAAAGAAAAATACATTAACGTAAAAAAATAACTACACATAATACTTAGGCTTCCTGCGGTCTGAAAGACCCAGCAAGGAAGCGTCGGTTGAACCGTATTCCCGCTTGCAGGAACTTTATTCAACGAACGTGGAGGATAAAAAGTAGTTATGGAGAAAGCGACCAGTTTTAATAAGTTGTCGCAGGAAGGAAAAGACAAAAGAAAGAACAAATGGAGCTGTCATCAGTAGATTTTCTACAAGAACACAGCTGAAAAAAGATAAGAAAACAGTAAAAACAGCGGTTTTTACTACGGTATAGACAAATCAATGGCCGTCCCTGCACTATACAGGGCTTTCAGAGGCAATAAATTACTGGTTCAGGTTCATTGTACGGGGGTAAAACACATTATCCGGCGAACGGACACGCGGCAAAAGCTCAACAGGATGTAACGTTCCTGTTTTACATTTGGGACATTTGCAGGGATCAAATCCTGTAAGACGAACCAAGCGTTGCTGCCGAGTTTCGGTAAGCTGAAAGATATCCGGTTTAGTTTTCAGGGATTTGACTTGCTCCCGATAAGCACTTGTGAGGATTCCAAAGTAGCGTATCTTTACAAAGCCACGGGGCAGGATATGCATAGCAAAACGCCTGAGGAACTCTACTCCCGTGAGGGTCATAAGTTTCTGATTCGCATTGTCAGCATAATCCTTGTAGGAAAAAGTAACACCATTGCTGTCCATATTTTTGATACGCGAGTTGCTGATAGCTACCCGATGAGTATATTTGGCTAAGTAATTTACTACCTGCCGGGCATTGCCCAGCGAAGGTTCGGTATATACCACCCACGGTTTGGCGTAACAGTGGTCGATCACTGACTGAAACTCCGGCAAACGGTTCTTCTTTTTCAGGTTGCGTTTGAGTGCTTCGAGCAGTTTGCCACGGAAAGTTACACTCAGTTGTCTGACAGGATAAAGGTATTTGCCCTGACTGCCAATCTCCTTTAGTTGCCCGCGAGGCGTAATGCCCACGGCAGGAACAATACAGTGCAGGTGTGGATGCAGGTTCAGGTTTTGTCCCCAGGTATGGAGTACACTGATAGCACCGGTCTCCACACCGTAATGGGAATAACCAAAAGCACACAAGGTTTCTTTTGCGCAAGCAAAAAGACTCTCGTAAAAGAATAGGCTGTCGGCCATACAAATCGGATTTAATTCATCGGGTACGGTAAACACGATATGAAAATGTTTCACGCCCAGTGAATCACGCATACGGTCTTCAGCCCAAAGCATTTGCCGGGCTATCTGACATTTGGGGCAATGGCGATTGCCACAACTATTATAACTGTATTGTTCCTCGCCGCAGGAATCGCACTTGTCCTTGTGTCCGCCCAATTCAGCTGTACGGCATTGCTGCAACGCATTGAGTATGGTCAGTTGATAATTGTTGGGTGAACACTGCATACGAAACTCAGCTCCGTAACGTTTTATTACGGATGCTATTTCTAAATGATTGCGTGCCATTACTTGCGTATCAAAGCTTGGGGATAAAGCGTATCCAACGGACTGTGAGCTTTGACCAACGGACATTGAGCAATGTGCAGGTAAATCATGGTGGTTTCTATCTTGGAATGCCCCAGTAGGTCTTTGACCGTGACAATGTTCAGACCATCTTCAATCAGATGAGTGGCATACGAATGACGAAGAGTATGAACAGTAACATCCTTGGCAATACCGGCAGTTTTTACAGCTTCCCTCATCACCCATGAGATAGCTTTGGATGAATAAGGCATGCCTAATGTTTTGCCGTTGAAAAGCCAAGTAAGCGGACGTTCCAATGTGAAATATTGTTTGAGTCCGTGAGCCATATATTCCGAGAGAGGAACAAGACGATCTTTATTGTACTTGCTGCGACGGATATGAATGGAACAACGTTCGAAATCGATATCAGAGATTTTGAGGTTGATTACCTCCGATGAACGAAGTCCGGCAGAATAAATAAGCATAAGCAGCACACGGTGCTTGAGCAAAGTGGGAGCTTTAAATAAAAGACGCAGTTCGCTTTTGTTGAAAATAGTCGGTAACTTAGCATCCTTTTTGAGCGAAGGAAGTTTAATAGCACGATCCGGTAAACCTACATAGCGATAATAGTAGCGAAGTCCGTACACTGAATGTTTGAAAGCACTGCGGGAAGGAGAAACGGCCGACACGGCCAATGAAGCCAGGAACTCATTGAGCTCTTCCGTCGAAACCTCTTCAGGTAAACGGTTGAAATGCAACGATACCTGTGCGATGCGATGAATGTAATTCTCGAAAGTACTCTTAGCCTGACCACGCAGTACAACCTGCTGTTCAAGGGTACGGTACACACGGTCGAAGCCGGCAATAGTAGCCATAGCACGACCAATAACAGTAAATTCTTTTGCTGTTTTCATGATGTTGAATATTAAAATTAGTAATAGTTTTAAAGGGAGCTGTGAACTCCCGTTCAACATCGTGAAACGTAAAATAAAGATATAAAGTATTAATAAACAGAACTAATCAAAGCCCTTCCCGAAGGGAATTTAGTTCAACACACGCTCGTCATTGGCTGGCTGACCCCGATAAGTCGGGACAAGTTATGCATTCCGGCAGTTTTGCTCCCGCATTAGCTTCGCTGATTTTCAATTCACTTTGTCGTTTCACGACAGCGAACGCTCCTGCAAATGGAACATTCCGTGCAACGGATACCGCCAAATACACATAGACAAGGTCATTAGAAGCCACAATAAAAAGTAAGCATCCGAGCAAGTACATCTTTTATAAGAGCAATATAAACTTTAGCTTTGAGAAAAAATAAATCACAATGACAAAAGAAGAATTTTTGAATTTTGAAGAACAAAGAAAAGGATTAGG
>JALNVG010000130.1 GCA_023227685.1 Bacteroidaceae bacterium | reverse complement strand
GTTTTATCTCCGCCCCATGAATCGTTTTCACCAAAGATGTCTCCCGTGAGTCCCATCAAAAGATTAGTGGTGAATGGCTTTCCGCTAATGAGATTGCCATATAGGGGCTTATGATAAATTTGTCCTAATATTTTCCCGTTTTTGAATGCCGCTGCTCTCAAGTCCATGTTTCCTTTTAGTTCAAAAGGTGTTGCGTATAGAGTGGATGAGGTTGTAGGATTATTACCATTAGTAGTATAATGTATTTCAGCACCAGGATAGTAGGTTTCCATGAAAACCTTTAATGGACCATCTTTTTCGGCATGTGTATTAATGTTTACATTGTAGAAGTTGCTACAAGCTTTGATTCCTACAAAGTTTAAGCGTTGGAATTCTTTAACCATGCGTTTGCAGAAAGAATCGAAGTTCTTATTTTCCTTTTCAGTCCATCCTGTTTCAGCTATGGCAATAGCGCGAGGAAATGCCTGATAGTCTGTTTTTGTGTTAGAAGCCATATATTCTCTCCAAATGTTACCCTGTATGCCTATAATGTGCTTTTTTATTGAGTCGGCAATATTATCGGGAACAGGATTATAGCTATATGTCCTCCTTAGGGTGGTATAGCCACCGATAGTTGTGGGTGCTATTTCAGGATCTTCTTGATAAGCATCGAGATAAACATATCCGCCGGGAGTCATTATAGCATTGTGTCCGCCTTTTGCAGCATTGATTCCGCCACTAATACCTCGCCATGACATAACTGTAGCATTTGGAGCCAAACCACCTTCAAGAATTTCATCCCAGCCAATGATATTTCTTCCTTTACTATTAAGATATTTTTCTATTCGTGTGATGAAATAGCTTTGCAATTTTTCTTCTTTACTATGTTTTCTTCTATCTATTTTATTAGGTATAGAATCATCTTTCAGTTCTAACTTTTTGATGAGATTTTGACAGAAAATACTGTTGATCCAAGCTTCTTTGGGACATTCATCCCCACCGATATGTATATATTTACTTGGGAATAATTCAATAACTTCATCTAATACATTTTCAAGAAATTTGAATGTGGTTTCACTTGGGCAATATACATCATCATAGACGCCCCAAATTTCACCTGTTTCGTATTTTTTTGATGGGTTGCATGAAAGTTCCGGATAAGTAGCAAGTGCAGCTATCGAATGCCCCGGCATTTCTATTTCTGGGATAATTGTTATATATTTGCTTTTTGCATAGGCTACAATGTCTTTTATTTGTTCCTGTGTATAGTATCCACCTTCGTTTTTGCCGTCATAAATGAAAGGATAATTTTCATAATAATATCCCACCATTGTTTCTTTGCGTTGTGAACCGATTTCCGTTAGTTTGGGATATTTTTTGATTTCAATACGCCAGCCTTGGTCGTCGGTTAGATGCCAATGGAAAGTATTCATCTTGTGTATGGCAAGTTGGTCGATAAATTTGTAGATATAATCTACTGATACAAAATGTCTACAGCAATCCAACATCAAACCTCTATAAGAAAAACGAGGCATGTCTTTTATCTTTACTGCAGGTATTGACCAGTTTTCTTGTGTAGCTAATGCTTTTCCGTAAACTTGTGGCGGAAGTAATTGATAGATCGTTTGTATACCATAAAAAAAACCATTAGGTTGTGAAGCCTTTATGATGATATGAGTTGGGGAAATAAATAGTTCATATCCCTCTTTCGGTAGTTTCTTGGAATATAAAAAAGAAATATATCCTTTTTGGGGAGTATGTTGAACTTCCGCGAGTTGTAATCCTGTGGTATTTTTTATTCGTGTTGCAAAACTGTCAGCTATAGCTCTTATTTCCGGAGCATTCTTAGGTATAATAATTTTTGTTTGATTGCTAAATACAAAACATCCTCTTGCCGGTATGAGCAAGTTTGGTTGCGGAATGATATTATAATCATTCTTTGTTTCCACCTTTTGCTTGCTAATTACAGGGGGTATGAAAGCAAGTAAAAGCAGAAAAAATAAAATACTTTTTTTCATGCGATTAAGTTGTGTTAAATTATATAATTATTCTTTTATCCGATTTTGCTGATTTTCTTTAATTTTTCTTCATCAATAATTTTAATTTTTCTACCGTCTATAGCGATAATTCTTTCCGTAGCGAAGTTTGAAAGCGTGCGAATAGCATTGGAAGTGGTCATGTTTGAAAGGTTGGCCATATCTTCGCGTGATAAATAGATACTTAAAGTAGAGCCATCTTCTTCAAGTCCATAACTATCCTTAAGAAATAAAAGGGATTCTGCCAGACGTCCACGAATGTGTTTTTGTGTTAGATTCACTGTCCTTTCGTCCGATATGCCCAAATCTTTTGATAGTTGTTCGATAAAGAACATTGCTAGTTCATTGTTTTGTTTGGCGAGGTTGCTAATCACAGTCATCGGTACCATACAAATGACAGATGCTTCGCAAGCTGCAGCGGCGGTAACATAGCTCTCTTTGGCAAAGTAAGCTCTATAAGCGAAATATTCCGTAGGTTTAATCATTCTGATAATCTGACTACGACCGCCTACACCATCTTTATAGATTTTAACTTTACCTTTGATCAAGCACATAAGATAAGTTGGAGCTTCACCTTCGCAATAGATGGTTTCGTTTTTCTTGTATGTTTGAATTGCTAATTCTTTAGTCAAGATTAGTATTTGCTCCTCGTTAAGGGGAGTCATCATGTCAGAAAGCTTTTCTTGAAGATCTATATCTGATATCTTTGTTTTAACCATTGGTATTCAAAATGCTGTTGTTAAGCACAAATATAAGAAGAATATTTTTATTTCGGTAAAAGAGAAAAGAAAATGTTTGTTTTAGTATTATTTCTCATTAATTTTCATGGTATAAATGTCTGGATTCTTAGTCTTAATTCCTATATTTGTCATTTGTAAAATCTAAATTAATTGAGATTTATTAAGAACATACAGCTTTCTCTTTTGTTTTTGCTTTTTTCTTTTCAAGAAGGGTATAGCAATACAATAATTAATCCACAAACACGGCGACTTGTTGCTGTTGATTCAATAGTGGATAATGTGATGCGCATGTCTGATATATATGTAAATATTGTTAACGAGTATCAAGCTCGTGTGTATATAAAGGGCAAGATAAAGATTAAAAGGAAAAATTTTATTTTGAAATATGTACCCGCTATGTTCAGATTGCAGAGAGGGGTGCGTGAATATTTTATAGAATCATCTAGTGATGTTCATTATACAGCTCCAAATATTTACGATCAAAAAGTAAAGGCCTACTCTGGTACAATTCGCAACCATCATGGTATACCGGGTATGGTAGAATACTTTAATGTCAATATTTATGCTTTATCTTTGTTGAGGGATGATAGGTTGTTGTCGCCTTTAAATCATAAGGCAAGGAAGTATTATAAGTATCAGATAGAAGATGTTTTGGGTGATAGAGAATATCCGGAGTATAAAGTGCATTTTATGCCCAAAAGTCATAGCAATCATTTGGTCGGTGGTTATTTTATAGTCAGTAGTCTTGGGTGGAGTGTGCGTGAAATTCGTTTTTCAGGCAGATGGGATTTGTTATCTTTCCGTTGTTTTTTAAAGATGGGCAAGTTAGGTGATAATGATGAGTTTTTGCCAGTATCTTATACCGTTGATGGGTGGTATAACTTTTTGGGTAATAAGCTGGTTGGTAACTATTTTACTCAAATCAATTATGATTCAATAAAATATAATAAGAATAATAGGGGAAAAAGACGGGTTAATAAATATGATTTAACACAATCATTTACTCTTTCCTGTGATACAAATGTGATATGTTATGATCCTGTTAAATTTACGAAACTTCGTCCAATACCATTGGATGAAGAAGAAAAAAATATATATAGAGAGAATGAAAAGTTAAAATTGTTAAAGTGTCAACATTATTCAACAAATCTTTCTGCCTTAGAATCGATTAGTGATTTTTTTATCTATAATAATAATGTGAACCTTTCCGGTTTGGGCAATATTCAATGTTCTCCTTTATTCAATCCTTTGCTTTTGAGCTATGGTGGAGCTAATGGATTCTCCTATCGTCAAGATTTTAAATATAGTCGTTTGCTAGGTGGTGATAGGTTGTTGAGCATTGATCCGAAGATTAGTTATAATTTTACACATAAAGAATTTTATTGGTCGGTTCAGTCTGATTTTAATTATTGGCCTCAAAAGCAGGGGAATATAAGCTTCAATTTAAAAAATAATAATCGTATTTATAGCAGTGAAGTACTTGATTTGCTTAAATCAATACCCGATAGCATATTTGATTTTAATAAAATTCATCTGAATTATTTTAAGGATTTATCTTTTAGCGTGGAGCATTCAATCGAAATATTCAATGGATTTGAATTGGGTGTTGGCTTTACGTATCACTGCCGTAAAGCTGCCGAGTCTTTTCATTTTCAAAGGATTCCTCTTTTCCCAATTCCGACAATTAATATTTTGGATAAGATAAAAAACAAATATGTTAGCTTTGCTCCCCAACTAAAATTGCGATGGACCCCGGGGCAATTCTATTATTATAGAGGAAAGCAAAAAATCAATTATAGGTCATACTATCCTACTTTTACCTTGGATTATGAACGAGGGATGAAACATGTATTTAATAGCACAGGGCGGTATGAACGAATAGAATTTGACATGCAACATACGATTAGGCTTGCTTTGATGAAGCATATTTATTATCGTGCAGGCTTTGGCGTTTTTACCAATCAGGAGGAGCTTTATTTTGTTGATTTTGAGAATTTTTCCCGGCATAATTTTCCTGTTGGCTGGAATGATGAGTTAGGAGGTGAGTTCGTTTTGCTTGATAGCCGTTGGTACAACTCGTCGCGTCAGTATGCACGTGCTCATTTTACTTATGAAGCACCTTTTATAGTATTGCGTAATTTTACGAAATATACCCGATATGTGCAAAACGAGCGCTTGTATTTTAGTGCATTGGTTATGTCCCATCTTAAGCCATATCTTGAATTTGGATATGGTATAGCTACATATCTTTTTGATGCCGGTGTTTTTGTAAGTAACAAAAATGGAAAATTTTCCGATGTTGGTTGTAAATTCACTTTTGAACTCTTCAATGAGTGATATTCTTTTGGAAATGGATGAAATATCTTTTTATTTTTTGTCAAATAAATAAATAGTACTATCTTTGCGACCGATTTAGAAAACATAAAGTCCTATTTAATTAAAGTATTTATCAAATTTATTATTAATGGAAGATTTAAAAAATGTAGTGCCGATTGAAGATTTCAATTGGGATACGTATGAACACGGTGAGGTCAATACTGATCTCTCAAAAGAGGAACTTGAAAAAGCGTATGATAGTACGCTTAACAAAATCAGCGACCAAGAAGTTGTAGAAGGCAAAGTCATTTCTATGAACAAGCGTGAGGTTGTTGTGAACATCGGTTTTAAATCCGACGGTATTATCTCAATGAACGAGTTTCGTTACAATCCTGATTTGAAAGTTGGTGATACAGTTGAAGTATATATTGAGAATCAAGAAGATAAAAAAGGTCAACTTGTACTTTCTCACAAAAAAGCTCGTGTGGCTCGTGCTTGGGAGCATGTTAACGAAGCTATGGAAAAAGAAGAAATTATCAAAGGCTTTGTGAAATGTCGTACTAAGGGTGGTATGATCGTTGACATCTTTGGTATTGAAGCTTTCTTGCCCGGTTCTCAGATTGACGTTCGTCCAATTCGTGACTATGATGTATTCGTAGGCAAAACAATGGAATTCAAAGTTGTTAAAATCAATCAAGAATATAAGAATGTTGTTGTTTCTCATAAGGCTCTTATTGAGGCAGAATTGGAACAACAGAAAAAAGAAATTATCAGCAAACTTGAAAAAGGTCAGGTTCTTGAAGGAACAGTTAAAAATATCACTTCTTATGGTGTATTTGTTGATCTTGGCGGAGTAGATGGATTAGTTCATATTACAGATTTATCTTGGGGTCGTGTTGCTGATCCGAAAGAAGTTGTACAACTTGACCAGAAATTAAATGTTGTTATCCTTGATTTTGATAACGAGAAGAAACGTATAGCACTAGGCTTGAAGCAATTAACTCCACATCCTTGGGATTCTTTGGATCCGAATTTGAAAGTTGGCGACAAAATTAAAGGTAAAGTTGTTGTTATGGCTGATTACGGTGCATTTGTTGAAATAGCTCCGGGTGTTGAAGGTTTAATACATGTTTCTGAAATGTCTTGGTCACAGCATTTGCGTTCTGCTCAAGATTTTATGAATGTTGGAGATGAAGTTGAGGCTGTTGTTCTGACTCTTGATCGTGAAGAACGTAAGATGTCTTTGGGTATCAAACAATTAAAGCAAGACCCTTGGGAATTGATCGAAGAAAAATATCCTGTAGGTTCGAAGCATACAGCTATCGTTCGTAATTTCACTAATTTCGGTATCTTTGTAGAGATAGAAGAAGGTGTAGACGGATTGATTCATATTTCTGATCTTTCTTGGACAAAGAAGATCAAGCATCCATCTGAATTTACTCAAATTGGTGTAAATATTGATGTAGTTGTATTGGATATCGATAAGGAAAATCGCCGTTTAAGTCTTGGTCACAAACAACTTGAGGAAAATCCTTGGGAAGTATTTGGAACAATCTTTACCGTAGGTTCAGTTCATGAAGGTACAATTATTGAAATGTTTGATAAGGGAGCTGTTGTAGCTTTGCCTTACGGCGTTGAAGGTTTTGCAACTCCAAAACATTTGGTTAAAGAAGATGGCTCTAAAGCTCAATTGGACGAGAAATTGCAATTCAAGGTTATTGAATTCAATAAAGATGCTAAGCGTATCATCGTTTCTCATAGCCGTGTTTATGAAGATGAGACTAAGCCTGCAAATGCAGTAGC
>JALNVG010000129.1 GCA_023227685.1 Bacteroidaceae bacterium | reverse complement strand
TTTGCGGATGTTCTTTAATGAATACATCCAATCCATCATGTAGTTCATTTGTTCTTTGGATAGAATTTCTTTGTATGTAACCGGAAATACTTCTTTAGCCAGTACATTGATGAGTGCACAGTCGTCTATTGTTGCTTTTCTAATTTGATACATTGTTATTTCTTTAATAATGGTGGACAAATGTACTGATTTTTATTGATTATTCTTCATTTTTTCGCTTTATATCTTAATTTATATTAAATAACAGTACTATGTGATACAAGGTACCTTTGTTTCTTATATATTTGTGGAAAATAAAATAAAGAAGCTATGAATGTAGATAATGAAAAATCACAGATGCGCAAAGGAATGCTTGAATATTGCATCTTGTTGTTGCTGCGCAAAGAGCAGGCATATGCATCCGATATTATTAAAAAGTTGAAAGATGTTCATCTTATAGTGGTTGAGGGTACTTTATATCCATTACTCACACGTATGAAGAATGATGGACAGCTCAGTTATGAATGGATAGAATCGACCCAGGGGCCACCTCGTAAGTATTATCAGCTTACCGATAAAGGCTTGTCCGTGCTTGCAGAACTTGAAGTCTCGTGGAAAGAATTGAGTGATACCGTTGAGCAATTATCAAACTAATTGAATTATATAAATAAAATCAACAATGAAAAAAACTTTAACAGTAAATTTAGGAGGTATTGTTTATCAGATAGATGAAGATGCTTATCGTCTTTTAGATAATTATTTAAATAACCTTCGTCTTCATTTTCGCAAAGAGGAGGGTGCAGATGAGATTATGGATGATATGGAAACACGTATATCCGATCTCTTTTCCGAAAAGATCAATGAACATAAGCAAGTGATCGTAGCGGCGGATGTGGAAGAAATCATTGCTCGCATGGGCAAACCCGAAGAGATTGAAAGTGAAGAGGATGAGACGGAGCAGAAGAGTGCCGACAATGAAAAAAAACAGCGGGATTCAACTACCACCGATCATCATAACGAAAGCACAACAGGTAAGCGCCGTTTGTATCGTGATCCGGATAATCGGATGTTGGGTGGTGTGGCCAGCGGATTTGGTGCCTATTTAGATTGCGATCCGACTTGGGTTCGGCTTATCATGATTATATTGATCTTTATTCCTTATACACCAATTGTTGTGGCTTATCTCATCGCTTGGCTCTTAATTCCTGAAGCCCGTACGGCAACTGAGAAACTGAGCATGCATGGCGAAGCTGCAACTGTTGAGAATATAGGCAAGTCCGTTTCCGACGGGTTTAATCGCATGTCAGAGAAAGCCAATGATTATATTGATTCCGGCAAATCGCGTTCGGTTTTGAGGAAAATTGTTGATATGCTGATCTCTGTAGCGGCTTTTTTGTTCAAGGCATTTTTAGTGATGTTGGTTATCATTTGTTTCCCGGTTTTGTTTGTTTTGGCTATAGTGCTTTTGGCTCTTGTCGTAGTATCGGTGTCGGTGCTCTTCGGTGGAGGTGCAGCATTGCTCGCCTTGCTTCCGGCCATTAATTGGGCTCCGCTGCAAACATTCTCACCCATGATGACGGTTGTCAGTAGCATTTCGATGGTATTGCTGGTAGGCATTCCGCTTGCCGGGGTACTTTATGCCATTCTTCGCCAGTTCTTCCATTGGTCTGTGATGAGTACGTTTATGAAATGGGCCCTGTTGATTGTTTGGCTCATTGCTCTTGTAGTGTTCTGTATTGGCATGTATCATGTTGGCGGACATCTGCCTGTACACTGCTATGGTGGGTCTCTTTTTATTTGACAGAACATTGCTGCTAACGTTTGAGATATGATTATGTTTTTTAGTTATATCTGTTGTTCCTAGACTCTTTTTTATTACTTTTGCAAATAACTCAAGAACCGACAGTTTGTAGAGTCCTTTGAGACTACAGATTGCCGGCTCTTATATTTGGAGTCATTAAGTAATAAAATCTTCAATAAAAAAATGAAAGGAACAAAGTTAATCATTATGTTTTCAGCTATGTTGCTGGCTTCCTATGGGGAAGCAAAGGATACGACGAATATCAGTGAAACTCCCATTGGGAAGTCGGATATTCAAATAAAGGGTGGGCGGATGACTCCGGAAGCTCTTTGGTCGATGGGTAGGATGGGAGAGATGTCTCTCTCTCCGGATGGTAAAAAGATCGTGTATACCGTTGCCTATTACAGTATCCCCGAGAATAAGAGTAATCGCGAAATCTATGTAATGAATGCTGATGGGAGCGATAATCGCCAAATTACCCATACGACAATGCAAGAGAATAGTGCTGCCTGGATAAAGGGAGGAAATAAAATTGCTTTCATGAGCAACGATGACGGGTCGAGTCAGTTATATGAAATTAATCCCGATGGAACGGAACGTCGCCAACTTACGCATTATAAAGGTGATATCGAAGGCTTTAAGTTCTCACCCGATGGTAAGAAATTGATGTTTATTGCCGAGGTGAAAACCATTAAGACGACAGCCGAGAAGTATCCCGACCTGCCCAAAGCTTCCGGTATTATTGTTACCGATTTGATGTATAAGCATTGGGATGAATGGGTGAAATCCGCTCCACATCCCTTCGTTGCCGATTTCAACGGTGAAGGCATCTCAAATATAAAAGATGTCATGCAAGGCGAACCTTATGAATGTCCGATGAAGCCTTTTGGCGATGTTGAACAACTGAATTGGAATGAGACTTCCGACAAATTGGCTTATACGTGCCGTAAGAAAGTTGGGTTGCAGTATACCCTCTCTACAAATTCCGATATTTATGTGTATGACTTGAAAACGGGTCAAACAACAAATATCACCGAAGAAAACAAAGGATACGATACGAATCCGCAGTATTCTCCGGATGGAAAATACGTTGCCTGGCAAAGTATGGAGCATGACGGCTATGAATCCGATCAGAATAGATTGATGGTTATGAATCTGGTTACCGGCGAGAAACGTTTTGTCAGTAAGCCATTTGAATCAAACGTTGATGCTTTTGTGTGGAGTGCCAATTCAAAGACGATTTATTTTACAGGGGTGTGGCATGCTGAAGAGCAAATTTATGCTTGCAATGTAGATAAATCTACTGTAAAGGCCATTACTTCAGGGGTTCACGATTATGGAACAATCAAATTGTTTGGCAAACGGATGTTGTTGGCTATGCGTCATTCAATGAGTATGGCCGATGAACTTTATGCCGTCAATTTGTCCGATGGTGAGGCCACCCAACTTACTCATGAAAACGAATCCATCTATAAACAGATCGAAATGGGCAAGGTGGAGAGCCGATGGATTAAAACGACCGATGGTAAGCAGATGTTGACTTGGGTGATTTATCCGCCGAGGTTTAATCCGAATAAGAAGTATCCTACCTTATTATATTGTGAGGGCGGACCACAGAGTCCCGTTAGTCAGTTTTGGTCTTATCGTTGGAATTTTCAGATTATGGCTGCCAATGATTATATCATTGTAGCTCCTAACCGTCGTGGACTGCCCGGTTTCGGCAATGAATGGAACGAAGAGATCAGTGGCGATTATGGTGGTGAATGTATGAAAGATTATTTTTCGGCTATCGATGAAGTTTCCAAAGAGCCGTATGTCGATAAAGATCATTTGGGTTGTGTAGGTGCCAGCTTTGGAGGATTCTCTGTATATTGGCTGGCCGGTCATCACAATAAGCGTTTCAAAGCATTTATTGCTCACGATGGTATTTTCAATATGCAGATGCAGTATCTGGAGACGGATGAGATGTGGTTTGCAAATTGGGATATGGGTGGTGCATATTGGGATAAGAAGAATCCCGTGGCACAGCGCACGTTTGCTACCTCACCTCATTTGTTTGTTGACAAGTGGGATACGCCGATACTTTGTATCCATAGCGAGAAAGATTATCGCATATTGGCCAGTCAGGCGATGGCAGCCTTCAATGCGGCCAAGCTTCGCGGTGTTCCAGCCGAGTTGTTGATTTATCCCGATGAGAATCATTGGGTATTGAAGCCGCAAAACGGTATTCTTTGGCAACGCACTTTCTTTGAGTGGCTTGACAAATGGTTGAAGCCCCGGGCCAAATAGGCCAAGTACATAAAAAAGACGGTTTGTTTTATTTAAAACAAACCGTCTTTTTTTATGTATTAATTCAATTATCTTTTACCTTCTTGTCTCTTCTTTAATTCTTCTTGTTGTTTCTGCATAGCTGCAAGTCTGCCGGCAAATCCGGTCTTTTGCACTTGTTTAGGATCCTTCTTGTGCGCTTCGAGAATTGAGAGCAACTTTTCATCGTTCGTCGTTTCCCGCAGCATCAGCATAGTTCCTACACTAATCAATGTAGAAAGGAAATAGTAATAGTTCAAACCAGCCGGATAATCATTCAAGATGAACAAGAACATGACAGGCATCAAATACATCATCCATTTCATGGCAGCCATTTGCGGTTGTGCCCCGTTGTCCTGCATCTTGGTGGTGATAATGGTGTTGAGTAAGTTCGTGATGGTCATCAACACGCAGAATAAACTCAAGTGGTCACCAAGGAAAGGAATATGGAATCCGAAGTTGATAAAAGAGTCGTAGGTTGATAGATCGGAAGCCCAGAGAAAACTCTGTTGCCGCAACTCTATGGAACTCGGTACGAACATAAACATAGCCATGAGAATAGGAAATTGAAACAGTAACGGCAGACAACCTCCCATGGGACTTACGCCATATTGACTGTATAACCCCATCACTTCCTGTTGCTTTTTCATTGCGTCATCCTGCTTAGGATACTTCTTGCCTATTTCGTCAACTTTGGGCTTCAACACCCTCATTTTGGCCGATGACATATAGGTTTTCCACGTAGCCGGATAAACGACGGCCTTAACAATAATCGTCAGGATAAGTAGAATAATTCCCATGCTCAATCCCCAGCCCTGTAGAAAGTCGAAGATGTAAACGATGAAATATTTGTTTACCCAGCGGATGATAGGCCAACCCAGATAAACCAAGTTGTCTAATTGCCAATCCTTATCATATTTCTTGTCGAGAGTCTTTAATGTTCTGAAATGATTGGGGCCGAAGTAAAAATACATATTAGTCGGTTGCTTACCTGTCGGGTCGAAGAAGGTACTCATCTCCGCCTTATAGTCCTTGATATATCCCGTGCCCTCAGAATCAAGCTTAGAGTTAAGTTTAGCCTTGTTGAAGTTTTGATTTCCGATTAGAACAGCCGAGAAGAATTGATTTTTGAAAGCAATCCAGTTGAGCGGTTCATTGAGTTGTTTAGCACTATTGCTACCGGTAGACAGGTTGTCCACACCATGATCCGTTCGTTTGTACATCAATTCGGAAAGTCGGTTTTCATAGGTAAATCCCTTTTCCTGTTGACGTGCTCTTTCTCTCCAGCTGATATCCATGTATCGGGTAGTCGAGGCCAACTTGTCGGTCATGCCGGTAGCCTGTATGTTAAAGTCCACCAGATAACTTTTGGCGTTCAGCTTATAGTTGAAATCGATATAACTTTGTTCGGAGTTTTTCAATCTCATTGTCACAGTACTGTCGGTGACATTGACAGGGACGAAATAATAATCTTTTGTTTGGTATGCTCCATCCTTATTATAGAAGTTAACGCAGAAAGAAGCATCATCTTTATCAAAAAGAATAACAGGTGTTTTTTTGTTCTGTCCCATATATTTTTTCAATACAGCAGAATATACACGTCCACCTTTGTTGTCGATAGTAACTTTGACAAGGCTATTTTCGAGTGTCGTAAATGATTCACTTCCTTGCAATGCAGAATGGAAGAGTGATGTCGTATCTTTCTTTGCACCCACTTCATTCTCTTCTTCCAGAGCTGATTCGGTCTTGGCTTTAAGCTCAGCTTGTTCCTTTTGCACCTGGGAGATAGAGTCGTAATACTTTTTTTGAAGTGCAAGTTGTTCACTGCTGGGTCTGCTCAAAAAGCTGAAAGCTACAAGTAAAGCACCTATCAGGACGAGACCGGTAATGGTATTTTTATCCATAAAAAAAATTCAATTTACAATCGTTACCTTAATACTATTATTTAGAGATCGCTGCCTTGATAAAGGATAAGAACAACGGATGTGGATTTAGAACCGTACTGCTATATTCGGGATGGAATTGAGTGCCGATAAACCAACGCAAGGTGGGGATTTCAACAATCTCAACCAGCTCAGCTTCAGGATTGGATCCCGAGCAAATCATGCCTGCCTTCTTATATGCTTCAAGATATTTATTATTGAACTCGTAGCGATGGCGGTGTCTCTCTTGAATGTGTTCGTTTTGATATGCTTCATAAGCTTTTGTGCCTTTTTTTACTTGGCATTCGTAAGCTCCGAGGCGCATTGTGCCACCCATATTGGTGATGGCTTTTTGCTCTTCCATGATGTCGATGACATTGTGTGGGGTGTTTTCGTCAAATTCCGTTGAGTTGGCGTCTTTATAACCAAGTACATTGCGGGCGAATTCTACTACCATACATTGCATACCCAAACAGATACCGAAAGTAGGGATATTGTTTTCGCGGGTATATTTGGCTGCTACGTATTTGCCTTCGATGCCTCTCGTCCCGAATCCCGGACAGATGATTACACCATCAGCACCTTTTAGTAGTTCGGCCACATTTTCATCCGTCAGTTTTTCCGAAGAGATATATTTGATGTTTGCCTTGCGGTCATTGTAAGTGGCAGCTTGAGAAATGGACTCGAGGATTGATTTGTATGCATCCTGCAATTCAACATATTTACCAACCATGGCGATATTGACTTCCTTGGTGGCTGCTGCGCGACGTTTAAGAAAATCACGCCACGGCTTCATTTCCGGTGTTTTGCCAATCGGCAGATCCATTTTTCGGAGGATGGTCTCATCCAGCTTTTGTTCCTGCATCATCAAGGGAAC
>JALNVG010000128.1 GCA_023227685.1 Bacteroidaceae bacterium | reverse complement strand
CCGGCTACATATAGTCGGTCAGGTTCGGAAATACTTGCACCTCCATAGCGTGATGGTAGATGACAGACCATGATATCAAGTGTATCGCCGGTGATCAGTAATCCGCTCACGTGAAGAATATCACGGGTCGGCCTTGTTCGTACACCGGGTCGGCTTGCATGAATATATCGGGTTGATAATAGTTTGAAACGATCCCGTTGATAGAGCATGGCGACATCGATGCCTCGTTTATCCGGTGAATGGGTCATCACATATCGATATCCTTCTTCTTTCAGTGGTGAGTAGCGCGTCAGTGCGATGAGTACCGAATCGTTCTCCACCTCACAAAGACCAACCAGTGCCGGTGGGGTCCATTGGCCGACAGCAATAATTGTTCGGGCGATGTTTTCCAACTTCTTTCGATATCGGCCGAAATTCCAATGTCTTAGTGCATCAGGCAGATATTCATAATCATTCTTTAAAGAATCATGCCGCGTATCGAATAAATTTTCCACGTTCCAGCACATCACCCTGAAAGTCGTATCTTCGGTTGATATGAAATTGGATGTATGGTGTTGTGTTGCTGAAGATTGTCCCCTTATCGGTGCATGCCATGAGATGAATGCGATAAAGAAAAAAGCGACAAGAAAGAAACCTTTTCCCTTCTTGTCACCTCTTATATAATAATGTTGCATATTAGTGCTTCGCGACAAATTATTCCTTTGCAGGAATATGGGCAAGTACATCAAGCAGATGTTTCCAAAACTTCTCAACGGAGGGTATGTTCATACGTTCAAAAGGTGTGTGAACATTGATCAATGTCGGTCCGAAAGAAATCATATCCAGTTTCGGATATTTAGTCAGGAATAGTCCGCATTCCAATCCGGCATGGATGGCAGCGACTTTAGGTTCCACATCGAACAACCGTTTGTAAGAATCAACGGCAAGATGAAGAATTTCAGAGTTTGTGTTCGGATTCCATCCGGGGTACCCATCACCGTGTGTAACCTTTGCACCGCTCAAATCCATTACCGTGCGTACCATTTGTGCTATGTTGTCACGGGCTGATACAATAGAACTCCGTTGACTTGTTGCAATTTTTATCGTATGATTTTCAATCATCTTTATCGAAGCTAGATTGGTGGATGTCTCTACCAGTCCTTTTATTTCTTTACTCATGGCAAATACTCCGTGCGGCATAGCGTAGATGGCTTTCAATACGTTGGCTGTTGTTTCTCTGTCTATGGCGGTCTTTTGCTGATCGGTACTCCCGAGAATGATTTCCATGTCCGGTTCAACAAGATGAAGCTCATTTTCAATATCTGCGGCGAAGAGGTTCAACGCTACGCGTACCTCATGTTTCTCATCTTCGGGGAGGGCAAATACGGCATGTGCCGAAGGCGGGATGGCATTATGAAGTTTGCCGCCGTCAATCTCACAGAGATAAAATTCATCACCGTATTTCTTCATCAGTTGTGTAAGAAAACGATTGATGATTTTGATGGCATTACCTCGGCCTTTATTAATATCGTCTCCGGAATGTCCGCCTTTCAAACCTTTAATTTCAACTTTAAAGGAGAAATAACCTTCAGGCAACTTTACTTCTTTATAAGTATACTCACCTACGGAATCGATACCGCCTGCACATCCGATATATAGAATACCTTCTTCTTCGGAATCAAGGTTGATCAGGAAATCTCCGTTCATGAAACCGTCCTTCAGAGCAAAGGCTCCGGTGAGGCCGGTCTCCTCGTCAACGGTAAACAGGCACTCTATCGGTCCGTGTTCGATACTGTCATCGGCCAGGATAGCCAATTCCGTGGCGTCACCGATGCCATTGTCCGAACCGAGTGTCGTACCTTTGGCCTTGAGCCATTCTCCGTCAATTTCGGTTTCTATAGGATCATTATAGAAATCATGTTCCACACCTTTCAGGCAATCGCAAACCATATCCATATGTGATTGCAGAATGACGGTCTTTAAATTTTCTTTACCTTTGGAAGCCGGCTTTTTAATCAGTACGTTACCTACTTCGTCCACCATTGTTTCCAAATGATGTGTTTTACCGAAAGCCTTTAAGAAGGCTGTCATTTTCTCCTCATGCTTTGAAGGCCGGGGCACTTGGCAAATTTCTTTAAAATACTTAAAGACACTTGCCGGTTTTAAATTTTCTTTTTCCATTAATTTATCTTTATATTCATTTCTCTTTTCTTGAGTGAGAAATTACTAAATATGGTTAATTTGTTGACTAATCTGAAAGATTATCTATTAAAAGATTATCTTTGTAGACAAAATTAGAAGAAATGATTCAAATATTTGTAATAACTCTGTTAATAGTTGCTATTTCTATTATATTATTGGGAGTAAACGTCTTTTTCGTCAAAGGAGGGAAGTTTCCTAATGTTCATGTAGGTGGAAATAAGGAGCTGAAACGTAGAGGTGTCAATGGTTGTGTGCAGGCTCAAGATAGAGAGGCACGTCAAAAAAAATCTTTTCCTCTGATTGAATTCGAGAGGGAAAAAAATGAATAATTAATTTAAAATTTTATATAAAAACAGTCATGAAGAGAATAAACTACCTTATTAACGTATTAGCAGTTCTATCGCTAGTTGTTTTGTTTTCACAATGTAAAGGTAAAACTAATACAGAAGATGTTTCAACGCAAAAGGCAACTCCTACATTATCCGGCATGAAAATTGCCTATGTGGAAATTGATACGCTTCTTGCCAAATACAATTTCTGTATTGATTTGAATGAAGCCATGGTGAAAAAAAGCGAGAATGTACGTCTTACGTTGAATGAGAAGGCAAAAGATTTGGATCAGCAGAAACAGGATTTCCAAAAGAAATATGAAAATAATGCCTTTCTCTCCAAGGATAGAGCTCAACAGGAATATGATCGTTTAGCAAAGTTGCAGCAAGATCTTCAGAACTTGAGTAATAAGTTGCAAAACGAGTTGGTGACTGAAAATAATAAGAATAGTTTGCAGTTCCGTGATTCTATCGATAATTTTTTGAAAATATTTAATAAGACCAAGCATTACAATCTGATTCTCAGCAATACGGGTTTTGATAATTTGCTCTATGCGGATAAATCATACAATATTACAAAGGAAATTGTAGATGGATTAAACGCCAGATATTCTTCTGTAAAAAAATAATTAGTTAATTCACTTCATTCAGTTTAAGATATTTTCCCGGTTGACATTTTTTATGTCAACTGGGATCTTTTTATTAATTATGTTACCATAATATAATAAAAGTGTGCAAAATGTTTTATAACATAAATAAATGTATTACTTTTGTTGCATTATTTATCTTTATTAAAGAAATATGGTAAGAAAATTATCTTTCATTATGACGTTGGTACTGGTTTCTTTCTCGGCTCTCAATTCAAGAGCTCAGGAAACAGCGAAAACAGTTACAGGAGTTGTTACCGATGGGTATAATATACCAATTGTAGGCGCAACAATTTTATTGGAGGGTACCAATAAAGGTATGATTACCGATCAAAAGGGAATGTTTTCATTCCTTTGTTCTCCATCAAGTGTTTTAAAAATCTCTTTTATGGGTTATGTATCCAAAGAGGTGAAAGTGGGCAATCAGCGTAAACTGACCATCAAACTTGTAGAAGATGCCAAGCAGATAGACGAAGTTCTCGTTGTTGCTTATGGTACGGCCAAAAAAAGTAGTTACAGTGGTTCCGCGTCATCAGTCAAAGCTGATGCTCTGAAGGATATACCGATGACAAGTTTTGAAAATGCACTGAGTGGCAAGGTTTCCGGCTTGCAGATTACGAATAGTAGTGGAGAAGTCGGTTCCGCACCAAGTGTGCGCATTCGAGGTATCGGTTCGATGAATGCCGGCAATGATCCGTTGTATGTCATCGATGGCGTTCCGGTCACTTCGGGAAATGTGGGACAGATGGGTGATTACCTAAATACATCTAATAATGCCATGAATTCTTTGAATCCCGATGATATCGAATCCATCTCTGTCTTAAAAGATGCTGCTGCTTCGTCGCTTTACGGATCACGTGCTGCCAATGGCGTAATTTTGATTACCACAAAGAAAGGTAAAAGCGGTAAAACGCAAGTTAGCTTGAAAGTTTCTACCGGATTTACTCCATGCTGGGCGACTAAGAATTATGAAGCGGCCAATACCGAAGACCAGGTAAAAATGTTATATATGGTTTTTCATGATTACAAGACAGCCAGTGGTCATACCGATAAGGAGGCCAATACTTATGCTTTGAGTAAGTTAAACTCTAAATTCAATAAACATGGTTATCAGTTTTCTACCGGCGATAATACCGGATTGAATGCTGATGTGACGATCAGTGATTATGATAATTCCGGTCGTTCCGGTAAATATTACGATTGGGATAAGGCTTATTTTCGTACGGCGACTTATCAAACATATGATTTTTCGGTCAGCGGTGCTTCGCCTACCACCAATTATTATACCTCTCTTTCTTATACCAACGATCAAGGTCGTTTAAAAGTAAATGGTTTCGATCGTATCAGCGGCCGTCTCAATTTGTCCACCAAGGTTGGTAAGTTTTTTGAATTTGCAACTAATGCCAATTTCAGCCACACAAATACTTCGGGTTATAATGATTCGAGAAGTACGTCTTCCAATCTGTTTATGCAGACACGCAACTTGTTGTGGGGGTTGTATTGGCCTACCGATTATAGTACCGGTAAGCCGTGGACAGACCGTTACGGCAGTTATGCTTATAACAATTTATATTATGATAAGGAATGGGATAACAGTTCGATTAACAACAGACTCACTGCTTCGGAAGCGGTTACTTTGCATTTGCTTCCCAACTTGGATGTTCGTTCGCTCTTGTCTTATGATAATTCTACCGTCAAGGATCACCTATATTATAGTGTCAATCATTTTAATGGTTCTTCCAGCAATGGTGAGGTTGATGAGATGCGTACGATATATGAGAGAATTGTTTCTTCTACAACGGCCAATTACAATATACTTTTCGGCAAACATTCACTCGGTGCTCTCGTCGGATTCGAGGCTGAAAAGAATACGACCGATTACACTCGTGCCACCGGTACGGATTTGCCTACCAGTACCTTGCATACCATCACAACAGCCGGAACGCTTTCCGCCGATGGATATAATTGGGGCAATTCGATGATTTCCGTCCTCAGCAAACTTGATTATAATTATGATGACAAGTATTTCGCATCTGCCAGTTATCGGCGTGACGGTTCTTCACGATTGAGCAAAAACAGCCGTTGGGGTGATTTCTGGTCCATTGCCGGTTCATGGAATATGTTCAAAGAAGATTTCATGAAAGATTATTCCTACATCAGTAATCTCCGTTTGCGGGTATCTTATGGTGTGAATGGTACACTGCCTACCGATAACTACGGTTATATGAATCTTGTGACTTACAGTAGCAAGTATATGGGACAGCCCGGCGGTACGCTTTCAACCATAGCCGACAATAATCTTTCGTGGGAAACCAGTTATACGAGCAATATCGGCCTTGATTTCGGTTTTTGGAATAATCGTTTGAGAGGTACGGTTGAGTATTATAACCGTACGTCAAAGAACTTGCTTCAGGATGTACCGATATCTATGGTAACAGGTTTCTCATCTACCTTGCGCAATATCGGAAAGATTAATAATAAAGGTATCGAAGTTGAATTCTCGGGTGATATTGTCAGAAAGAAAGATTTGACATGGAGCGCATCAGTCAATGCTTCTTTTCTCAGTAGCAAGGTGAATAAATTGTATGATGGTTCTGATATCATCTGGTATGATCCGACCGGTAATGATGATCGTGCCCAGTATGTTTACCGCGAAGGTAAATCAACTCTTGCCTTTTATGGTTATGAATGGGCCGGTGTGGATAAGAGCAATGGCAATAGCGTTTATTATGTGAATGATCCGAACAGTAAGACGGCAGGCGATTTTATTTACAAGGGTCGCGGTGCAACTTATAGTTATAAAAAGGCCAATTATTCCATTATTGGCAATGCTGTTCCCGATGTTTACGGTGGCATCAATACGAATGTGAAATACAAAGGTATAGATTTATCTCTTAATTTCAGCTATAAGATAGGAGGCGATATTTATGACGGAGCCTACAAAGATGTTGCCGACGACGGCTATTATTGGGAACGTATCCGCGCCAAGAGTTACTTCAAGAATATGTGGACAGCCGAGAATCCGAATGGCTCGCAGCCTCGTATTCAAGGTGTCGATCTCGAAGATGCCCAGCAATACAGTTCCCGTCACATCTGTAATGCTAGTTACCTTCGACTCAAGAGTCTCTCTTTGGGATATACTTTGCCGCATGACTTCGTGCAGAAAGTATGGATAAACGATGCCCGAGCATTTTTCAACGCTACTAATTTGCTCACCTTCAGTAAGTACAAGGAAGCTGATCCGGAGGTAAACAGTTACGGTACACGTGGTTGGGAAACGCCGATCGGTAAGACTTTTGTATTTGGTATAGATTTGAAATTTTAATGATGGAGTATATTCAGATGAAAAAATTATATAATTATATCGTTGTGTTTTCTGTCACAGCTCTGCTATCATTAACGTCTTGTGATGGATTCTTAGATAATCAACCCAGCAATTCATCCAACTCGGAGAATGCGATTGCGACGACTTCCGATGCCAAAGTTGTAATAAATGGCATTATGCGTGCCATGACTTCGTCATCTTATTATGGTCGTAATTTCTTTATGTATGGCGATGCCAAAGGAGGCGATTTAACTATCCCCTCTCAAGGTCGCGGTCTCGATAATCTCTATACATTTAATCATTCTGCTACAACAGGTTCATATAGCGGCTTCTGGGAACAAGGCTATTATTGTATCCTTCAAGTGAATAATCTGCTTGAGAATATTGAAAAGCTTGAGGCTAAAGGGAGTACGGGTTTTGATTCCTACAAGGGACAGGCCTTGACCTTGCGTGCCATTTTCTATTTTGATTTGGTTCGTCTTTACGGTCTGCCATACAATTATAATAATTCGGGCTATGGAGTTCCGCTGG
>JALNVG010000127.1 GCA_023227685.1 Bacteroidaceae bacterium | reverse complement strand
GAGACTGACGGATCTTGCAACATTTGAGCAGCCAATGAAATGGTAGAAATAGGCGTTTTAAATTCATGTGTCATATTATTGATAAAATCATTTTTCATCTCCGTCAACTTCTTTTGACGAAATACGATATATATCGTAAATATAAAAGTCACTAACAATACAAGAGTGAAAATAAGTGACGGCACCACAAAATTAATAGAACTGAAAATATAATCTTTTCTTCCGGGAAAATGAATTTTCAATATACTCATCTTCGAAGGCGGATCATTTTGGAATAGAGGCTGCGTATATGAATACTCCTCACCATCAGAATCATAATCGGGACAGTTATAGACTTTTTTGCCATCTTTATCTAGTACCGTAAAGTGATAAGGCAACTCTATCCCATTATTATACAAATCCATTTTTAAATAATCATCAAGCTCACGCAATCTTATCCTATTGCCTATTTTTTTATCACTTGCCCTATATATCATCTGCCAAGCAACCTCATCAAGTAATGCTCGTTGATATATATAACGGTTTTTAATAGCCTCAACCAAAGAACTGGAAGTTTGAGGAATTGTATTATGACCACGAACGAGAACCTTAGATAAACCGGATGGCCTGGCTGTCATCACCTTTAATTCAAATTCAGAATAACCGGTACCATTATGCGACTTCATAGAAAAATGTTGGGTCTCATGAAAAACATTCTGTTTGGGGACAGCAGAATTGGTAGCCAAGGCTTTCTTATCAGAATCAGAAATATCTTCTATTAACCATCGTTGAGTCTCTGCAAATTCCGCATCTTTAGAAACTTGATACAAAGCATTACGCACAGCCGTATCAAACTGTTCCTGACGAGTCTTTACCATCTCTTCTATATAATTGACCTGTAAATACAACAAGCTCAGAAAAGAAAGACCCATCACAATACTTAATATCCAAATTGTTGATTTCTTCATACGACAAATTTAACAAGTGCGAATTAGAATTCACAGTATATTAAGTACAATTAACCGTCAATATCTTAATTTTAACTATAATACAAGATTTGATGCATCATTTGTGCTCTATATGCAACTTATATTTCCAGTCAATTGCAAATTTAATAAAATTTTAATTATTACAAAGCATAGATGGCCTTATTTTTAAACTTTATAAAGAAAAAAATCGCTGACTTTCTTTAAAAAAAGTCAACGATTTTAACATTTAATTTGCTAAAGCACACATTTCAAAGAACTTTCAGTAAAAAAAAGTTTTTTATTACTCTGATTCTTGTTCCTCAAAGTTCTTTATTAATTTAGCTTGTACATCAGATGGTACAAGTTCATAACTAGAAAACTTCATATTGAATGAAGCTCGTCCTCCAGTAAGCGAACTTAAAGCTACCGAATAAGAAGACATCTCCTTAAGTGGAACTTTAACTTCAAGTTTTTCATACCCCTTTTCACTACTCATCCCCATAATTACGGCACGACGTCCCTGGAAATCGCCTATCACATCACCCATTTTATCCGTAGGAACATAAACTTCAACATCATAAATAGGTTCAAGAATCTTCGGACTCGCATTTTTAAAAGCCTCGCTAAAAGCATGACGACCGGCAAGCATAAATGAAATCTCATTTGAATCAACCGGATGCATCTTCCCGTCATATACAATAACACGAACATCACGAGCATAAGAACCTGTAAGCGGACCTTGTTCCATTCGTGACATAACACCTTTTAATATAGCAGGCATAAAACGGGAATCAATGGCACCTCCTACGATACTATTGACAAAAACAAGCTTTCCTCCCCATTCCAATGGTATCTCTTCTACATTTTTGACATTAACTTTGAATTCCTGTCCATTGAACTTATAAATAGTCTGAATAGGAGCACCTTCTTTATAAGGTTCCACAATCAGATGAACTTCACCGAATTGCCCGGCACCACCTGATTGTTTCTTATGGCGATAATCAGCACGGGCAGCCTTTGTTATTGTTTCACGATAAGGAATCTTAGGCTCCTCATACTTAATCAAAATTTTGTCATTGTTCTCCAAACGCCATTTCAAGGTACGTAAATGAAATTCACCTTGACCATGAATCAACGTTTGCTTCAATTCTTTTGATTGCTCAACGATCCATGTAGGATCCTCTTCACGCATACGATTAACAGCATTCATCATTTTTTCGACTTCAGCTTCATTTATCGGCTTAATCGCACGAGTATATTTATAATTAGGATATTTAATAAAGTTAAACTTATAATTGACATCCTTACCATTCAGTGTATTACCAGTCTTTACATCTTTCAATTTTACCGTAGCACCAATATCACCGGCATTTAATTGATCAATCTTTACACGATTGGACCCCGCTACAACGAATAATTGGGTAATACGTTCTTTAGACCCCTTGTTTGCATTAATCAAATCATCACCTTCACAAACAATACCGCTCATCACCTTAAAATATGACACCTCACCGATATGCGGCTCAACACTTGTTTTGAAGAAATACAAAGATTCCGGCCCCTTAACATCCGGTTCGATTTCCTCTCCACTTGTTCCTTGAACTTTCGGCATTTCAGAAACAAAAGGAATTACATTACCAAGAAATTCCATCAGTCGGCGAACACCCATATTCTTTCCTGCACAAACACAAAAGACAGGAAACATGCCACGATTAGCCAAACCCTCACGAATTCCTTGACGCATATCATCTTCTGACAATGAATCTTGATCAAAGAATTTCTCCATCAAGTCCTCATCATTCTCGGCCGCTGCCTCAACCAACTTTGTATGCATCTGTGTAGCTTTCTCCATTTCTGATTTAGGAATATCCTCTATAATAGGAGCACCACCTTCAGGCTTCCATGAATATTTTTTCATCAAAAGCACATCAATGATGGAATTGAAATCGGGACCTGTAGAAACCGGATATTGAATAGGAACAACTTTAGAACCGTAAGATTCTTTGAGCTGTGAAAGTATCTGATTATAATCACATTTATCATTATCAAGCTGATTGACAAGGAATATTATGGGTTTATTTAATTTTTCCGCATAACGAAAATTATTCTGAGTTCCAACCTCTACACCATACTGACCATTGAGAAGTACAATAGCCGTATCAGTCACATTCAAGGCAGTAACCGCACTACCTATAAAATCATCAGAACCCGGACAATCTATTATATTTAATTTCTTATTATTCCATTCTATGCTAAAGACCGTAGAAAAAACAGAGTAACCATACTCCTGTTCAACAGGGAAATAGTCACTCACGGTATTTTTTGCAGCAACAGTACCACGACGTTTTATGAACCCACTCTCGAAAAGCATCGCTTCAACGAGAGTGGTTTTCCCGGAGCCAGAACTTCCTAATAAAGAAATGTTCTTAATTTCATCAGTTTGATATACTTTCATAACATCTATGATTTAAAGTAAATAAATAAATATGCGGAACACATAAACTATGATTCGCAAATTATACATTATTCTGATAAAAAGCAACATTTTTGCCCGTGTTACAAAACAATGTTATACAGCATACAAGATTTCCAAATATAGATAAAGACAAAAAATAATATTTTATAAAAGGATAATAACTAAAAAAATGTTTCCTTTGCATCATCTCAACAACAAAAAACATTTTCATGCCAGGAATCTATCTACATATCCCATTTTGTAAAACCCGTTGCATCTATTGCAACTTCTATTCAACAACTCGCGATGAACTGATCACTCAGTATATTCAGGCTCTGTGCTTGGAATTAAAATTACGTAACAATTATTTAAATGGAGCACCGATTGAAACCATTTACATAGGAGGAGGCACACCTTCACAACTATCGGAAAAAGATTTTCAGTTGATTTTTGAAACTTTGCAAACTTACTATGATATAGATAAATGCAAGGAAATTACATTAGAAGCAAATCCTGATGATTTGTCTACTACATATCTCTCAATGCTCAAGCGTTTCCCCTTCAATCGCATCAGCATGGGCATTCAAACCTTTGACGATTTCTCCCTTAAAATGCTTAATAGACGTCACAATGCGCTAGAGGCCATTGAGGCTGTGAAAAATTGTCGTGCAGCTGGTTTCAAAAATATAAGCATCGACCTTATCTACGGATTACCCGGAGAGAATATTGAAAAATGGGAAAATGACTTGAATCAAGCTATAGCACTCCAACCCGAACATATTTCAGCCTACCTCTTAACCTACGAAAAGGCTACACCTATATATAATATGCTTCAAAAACATCAGATCTCCGAAGTTGATGAAGAAACAAGTGTTCAACTCTTCTCTCTACTAATAGACAAATTACAAGCCGCAGGATACGTGCATTATGAAATTTCTAATTTCTGCCTTCCCGGCTATCATTCGCGCCATAATTCATCTTATTGGGAAAGTATACCATATTTGGGGTGCGGCCCATCAGCACACTCGTTTAATGGTAATTCACGCGAGTGGAACATCTCTTCACTCGACCTATATATAAAAGGTATAGAAGAAGGCCATAGAGAATACGAAAAAGAACAGCTTAACTTGAATACCCGCTACAATGAATATATCATTACCTCACTGCGAACGATGAAAGGGATATCTTTGAAAGCTCTGAAAGAAGAATATGGAAACATTTTGTGGCAATATTGCTTAAAAATGGCCACCCCACACCTCAAAAATAAAAAAATGATAATACAAAAAGACTACCTGCATCTAACCAGGACAGGTATTTTCATATCAAATGGTATTATCAGCGACCTATTATGGGTAGATTAGAGTGTTATATTTCATTTTTGTTACAAATGCCTTAAAAAAATATCAAAAGCACCGACAAATAGGCAATTTGACAAACAAAAACATAAACATTTTAAGAAAATAATAGCGATTTCACAATAAAATTCTTGACGTAAATCAAGAAATCATGCTATATAACATGTTTTTAGGCTAAATATTTGTTCAGAAGAGATTAATACCTTATCTTTGCAGTATCAAAAGAAAAATAAAGCGCTTAATTTTGATAGGTAAAAAGATTATAGTTTAAAAAAGTTTTTTAGGTAACAATTAAAAAGTAGGTATTATGAAAAGATTAATTTTAACATTAGCAACCGCTCTATTTGTGTCAGCATCAATGTTTGCAGTAACAAATCTGCCTACAGCAACAAATTGGGAAGGTAGAATCTCAGCAAATAAACTTAGTGAATATTTGAGATTGACATCAAGCCAAAGCGAAGAAGTTTCAAACATCTGTGATTATTTCAACGAACAGATGACAATGGTAAATAATTCATCTTCTAAAGATCAAAAAGCTAAATTGCACAATGCAATTTATGGCAACTTAAATTTGATGAGGAAGACACTTGATAAAGCTCAATATGCTAAATATGCAGCATTAATGAATGTAACCCTTAGAAATAAAGGTATTACACTAGAAGATAAATAGATTTATCACTCAATAATAAAAGAACCGGCTCCTAAATAGGAACCGGTTCTTTTATTATACAGTTACTAACGTTGCACCATAGCCATATTCTTTAAAAGAAGCATCTTGATAATGACAACTACAATATTTATGTTTTAGCTCATCGAGTATAGCTTTTCTCAGCACACCATCACCCTTTCCATGAATAAATACGATTTTTTTGCCTGACTTATTCTTATACTGATCCATCGTCTCGCGAAATTTATCTAACTGATAATTCAACATTTCAGCATTAGACATACCGCGATAATCATCAAGCAAGGCATTCAAATGTAAATCGACTTCTAGAATTCCATTTTTAGCAATGGTCTGCGTTTCTTTCATATAAGCCGCCTCTTGAGATTTATCATCATTGACAGTTTTATTACTAAGTATAGACCTTTGTATTTCTTCTGCATTAACATAAAATTGCTTCACAGGCTTATCATTTTTAATGATAGGGAAGATTAACGAAGGCTCTTCAAAAAATTCCGACTCGCCAAAAACATGCATCTTATAAAACTTAACCGGATCAATACGCATCTCTGCGCTAATCGTGGGCTTCAAAGCTGCCGGTTTATTCTCTTTAAAAGCTATAAGTTGAACAGTTACGCGGTTGAGTTCATCAAGAATATCTTTATTAAATTCTTCAAGAAATGTTTTTGTATTAGGCGAAATAACTCCATGCGAACGGGTTTTCCAAGAAGTTCCTTCTGCCGACAAATAGGTATAATACAAAAAATAATTACTATCATTCACTATATAAGTCTCGAAAGACGTTGTTGTGAACTTTTTGATGTCCACAGGAACAAAAGCCAAAAAGGCATTTAATGCATCACCGCCACGCCTTTCTTGAACAAACGGGTGCACAGGTATAGTAGTGGCTTGTGATTCTTTCGTTTTATGTACATGATCAAAAACTTCGGTAAACGAATTAATCGCCGGATCTGATTTTTTTTGAATTTTTAGACTGGTAGAAGAAGCCACGTGTTTATCTTTTAAATCCATACGTTTGGCAGACTTGGCTAAATTATAATCATCCGTATCAATCACTACACACTCACGCTTCGGCATCGGTATGTCAAAACCATCTTCATCTTCTACCAACACGGTATCTTTTCCTTGGATTGCTTTAATAATTCCACCACCAACTTCACTGAGAAAACGAACTTTATCTCCTATTTCCATAACCTTATTTTTTTTAACTTTAGCAAATTACTACCCCTAATTTATATCATTGTTCCACAAATATAGTTACTTTTGCGATTGCAAAGAATAAAAAAATGAAAGAAAGTCCAAAACATATCCGAATAAGCGATTATAACTACCCGCTTCCAGATGAAAAAATAGCAAAATTTCCGTTACAAGTACGTGATCAATCTAAGTTATTGCTTTATAAGCATGGCGAAATCAGTGAAGATATATTTGTTTCATTACCTCAATATATTGAACCGGGCAGCTTAATGATTTTCAATAACACGAAAGTTATCCAAGCCCGCCTGCACTTTAATAAAATCACGGGAGCACTGATTGAAGTTTTTTGCCTTGAGCCTATAGAACCTGCCGATTACGCCTTAAACTTTCAACAAACGGAACATGCCGCTTGGCTTTGCATGATAGGAAATTTAAAAAAG
>JALNVG010000126.1 GCA_023227685.1 Bacteroidaceae bacterium | reverse complement strand
TGCAGACGGTTTATCATCTAAGGCAGTTCATAAGCAAGCCGTACCGCTTATCGGGCATCTGCTTCCATATCTTAAAAAATTGAAGCTAAGCGTAGCTCCTATCGTGCTTGCCGAACAAAGTCGTGTAGCACTTGGTGATGAAATTGCCGAATTGCTTCGCGGTAAGTTGGTCGCTATTCTTATCGGTGAACGTCCAGGATTATCTTCTCCTGACAGTCTGGGGGTATATATGACGTGGAATCCCAAGGTTGGTCGGTTGGAATCGGAACGTAATTGTATCTCAAATGTTCGTCCCGAAGGTCTGAATTATGGTAAGGCTGCCTTTAAAATGGCCTGGCTGATGGAAGCTGCTTTTGAAAGTAGTTGTACCGGAATAGGATTAAAAGATCAAAGTGATGATCCGGAATGTTATCGTTTACTTCGCCCCATGAATCTTTTAGAAAAATAGCAGAATTTATTATCAATATTATTATTGATAATAGTCAATACATTGTTTTATTATTGTTGGGGGTAAATAATTACTGACGTTTTCTTTATTCTTTATTTTTTCGCGGATAAGTGTGGAACTTATTGGATATAATGGAGCATTAACGCAGGTGACATGTGCCGGAAAGGTTTTGTCTTGAATAGGATATCCGGAACGCGGGTAAACAATGATGAAGTATTCTTGAATAATTTTTTCCGATTCCTTCCAATGATCAAAGGCTATCCAATTATCTGAGCCGATGATGAGATGAAATATCCTTTCCGGGTATTTTTTTCTAAGAGCAGATAGCGTATTAATCGTATAAGAAGGGCGGGAAAGGTTGAACTCGAAATCGGAAGCAACAAAAGACGGGTAGGGGAATACAGCTGTTCGTACCATTTCGAGGCGTTTATAATCTTCCAATAAATCGGATTGCTTTTTTAAGGGGTTCAAAGGAGTAACCATAAACCATATCTCATCAAGTCCTTCATGTTCGCGGAGATATCCGGCTAGTGCCAGATGCCCGTTGTGAATGGGATTGAATGAGCCGGAAAGAATTCCTGTTTTAATAAGTTTCATTTTATCAAAGGAGAATATGGTTCTAAGTCACTTTTAACTATTTATAGAAAACCCTAAGAATGTTTCAACAGCTTTTTGTACTTCGGCTTCAGCTGTCTTTAAATCATCATTGATAATTATTTTATCGAATTTTGAGGCAAATTCCAATTCATATTTTGCTTTGGCAATACGGTCCTCAATTATTTCGGGTGTATCTGTTCCTCTTCCTTCAAGTCGTTGACGCAATTTTTCGATACTTGGAGGTTGGATAAAGAGGGATAAAGCTTGTTTGCCATAAAATTTTTTAATATTACATCCTCCAATTACGTCAACATCGAACAAAATATTCTGCCCTTTTTCCAGTTGTTTTTCTACTTGCGTTTTCAAAGTTCCATAGAATCGATTGGGATAAACTTCCTGATATTCCAAAAATTCATTATTGGCTATGCGTTGTTTGAATTCATCGGGGCTAAGGAAAAAATATTCTGTACCGTTTTTTTCTTTTCCGCGCGGTGGGCGACTGGTAGCTGAAATAGAAAAGCCCAAATTAAGATGCTTACTCAATAAATAATTGATGAGCGTAGATTTTCCAGAGCCCGACGGTGCCGAAAAAATGATTAATTTGCCTTTCATTGCGATTGTGAATTTATAATGAACGTTTATTACATTGCATTAAGCACTTGTTCTTTAATCTGTTCCAATTCGTCTTTCATCTGAACAACAATCTTTTGTAATTCGGCGTGATTAGCTTTGCTACCCATTGTGTTAATTTCGCGACCCATTTCTTGTGCGATGAATCCGAGTTTTTTGCCTCTACCGTTTTCACTCTCAAGCGTTGTAATGAAATATTTCAGATGATTGCTGAGACGCTGTTTCTCTTCGCTGATATCTAATTTGTCTATATAATAAATAAGCTCCTGTTCAAAACGGTTCTTGTCATAATCAACGTTAAGTGTTTTTTGCAGTGAATCCATGATGCGTTCTTTAATCTTTTCTACCCGTTCTTTTTCGTAAGGGGCAACTTTGTCAAGCAGTATTGTAATATTGGTAATTTTTTCGCGGAATTTTTTATCCAATGCTGCGCCTTCTTGTTCGCGGAAACTAATGAGGTGGTTGATCGCATCGGTAACTGTTGCATTGACTATATCCCATTCTTCTTCGGAGAGTTCTTCGTTGTTTGGTTTGGCTATGATATCCGGCATACGAAGAATGGCGTCAAAACAGTCGGTCGGAGCCGGAATTCCTGTGCTTTTTGCAATTGCCTGAATTTGGTTATAGTAGTTCACTGCTATCTTTTGGTTGACGAAAACCTGACTATCGGCATCTTCTTTTTTTTCAATCCACAGGCTGAAATCAATTTTGCCTCGTTCAAGACTCTTTGATATTTCTTTACGAATATCCATTTCCTTCTCACGGTATAGAGGGGCAATTCGTGTAGAAAGATCCATAGACTTGCTATTAAGTGATTTTATTTCTACATTTACTTTTTTATCTGAAAGTTCGGCTGTAGCTTTACCGTATCCAGTCATAGATTGTATCATAATTCGTTGATTTTAGTGCAAAAGTACTTGAAAATTTCAAGATATGAAAATAATAATGTACTTTTGCGTAATTAAACGATAGAATAATTATGTCTTGTATACTGAATATTGAAACTTCAACCTCCGTTTGTTCGGTCGCAGCATGTCAGGATGGTCACCCCATTTTTGTAAAAGAAGATTTGAAAGGTCCGTCACATGCCGTTTCGCTTGGTGTGTATATTGATGAAGCACTGTCTTTTATAGACAGTCATGCCATTCCATTGGATGCTGTTGCTGTGAGTTGTGGACCGGGTTCGTACACCGGACTACGTATTGGTGTTTCTATGACGAAGGGAATTTGTTATGGACGTGATGTGCCCTTACTTGGAATTCCTACGTTAAAAGTATTATGTGTGCCAGTACTTCTTTATCATGAATTGCCTGATGATGCATTGATTTGTCCTATGCTTGATGCACGCCGGATGGAAGTTTACTCAGCTGTATATGATCGTTCGCTTAACGAAAAGAGAAAGATCAGTGCCAATGTAGTTGACCAAGATTCTTATAAGACGTTTCTTGACAAACATCCGGTCTATTTCTTCGGTAATGGTGCTGAAAAGTGCAAAGCGGTGATGAATCACCCTAACGCACATTTTATTTCTGATATCTTGCCGTTGGCTAAGATGATGTCTCCATTATCGGACAAAGCATTAGCCGAAAAAGATTTTAAGGATGTTGCTTATTTCGAACCTTTTTATCTGAAGGAATTTATCGCATCGGTACCCAAAAAACTTTTATAAAAAATAAATTATTGAAAATGAAATACAATACTGAACAAAAGAAGATGCAACTTCCGGAATATGGACGGGGTATTCAGAATATGGTGGATTATGCAGTGATGATTGAAGATGCATCAGAACGTCAAAGTTGTGCTGAAACTATCATTTATATTATGAGTAATATGTTTCCTCATATGAAAGATGAACAAAATTACAAACATAAGCTTTGGGATCATCTGGCTATTATGTCTGATTATAAATTGGATGTGCAGTATCCTTATGAGATTCTTCAAAAGGATCATTTGGCCACTAAACCCGATTGGATTCCTTATGCCAGCGGGAGTATACGTTATCGTCATTATGGTCGTTATATAGAGCAACTTATAGCTAAGGCTTGTGAAATGCCCGACGATGATACGAAAATTCATCTTTTGGCAGTTATCTGTAGTCAAATGAAAAAAGACTATATTCTCTGGAACAGGGATTCTGTGGATGACCGCAAGATTGCTACTGATTTGGCAGATCTTTCTAATGGTAAACTTCAAATGACTGATGAGGTGATTTCTTTGATGGATGACCATTACGTCCAACCTGTTCGTCCGAAATCCAATTTTAGTAATAGTAACAATAATAGCCGAAATAATCACAGAAATAATCGAAATACCAATAATCGTGGTGGAAGCCGCTAAAAAATAAAAATATTATGTCTTCATTTATAATCGAGGGTGGACATAGACTTCATGGCGATATTCAACCTCAAGGAGCTAAAAATGAGGTTCTAGAGGTTATCTGTGCTTCTTTGCTTACAACCGAAGAGGTGATTATTCATAATGTTCCTAATATACTGGACATTAATAATCTAATACAGCTCTTGAAAGAAATGGGGGTGAAGGTTGTCAAAAAAAGTATGGATTCTTATAGTTTTAAAGCCTCCGATATTGATTTGGATTATATACAAAGTGATCGTTTCTTAAAATGTTGTTCTCTATTGCGCGGGTCTATAATGCTGATCGGTCCTTTGTTATCGCGTTTCGGCAGAGTACTCATAACTAGGCCGGGGGGAGATAAAATAGGCAGGCGTCGATTGGATACGCATTTTATCGGTCTGCAAAAGCTTGGTGCAGAATTGACTTATATTAAAGAACGCGACATCTATGAAATTAGTGCGCAGAAGTTGCGTGGTTGTTATATGTTGCTTGATGAGGCTTCAGTAACAGGTACGGCTAATCTTTTGATGACTTCTGTTATGGCTCAGGGAACAACAACGATATATAATGCTGCCTGCGAACCGTATATTCAACAACTTTGCCGGATGCTTAATCGTATGGGGGCAAAGATTAGCGGTATTTCTTCCAATTTACTTACTATAGAGGGCGTTGGTCAACTTCACGGAACCGATCATACGGCACTTCCCGACATGATTGAGGTAGGTAGTTTCATTGGTATGGCAGCAATGACGCAAAGTGAAATTAGAATAAAAAACGTATCTTACGATAATCTGGGTATTATTCCTGATAGTTTTCGCCAGCTGGGTATCAAGATTGAACAGCAGGGCGATGACATTTTAGTTCCCGCTCAGGAATCTTATCAGATAGAATCGTTTCTTGACGGTTCCATTTTAACAATAGCAGATGCTCCATGGCCGGGGTTAACTCCTGATCTATTGAGCGTAATGCTTGTTGTAGCTACTCAAGCCAATGGCAGTGTGCTTATTCATCAGAAAATGTTTGAAAGTCGTTGTTTTTTGTCGATAAATTGATTGATATGGGGGCACAGATTATCTTGTGTGACCCTCATCGGGCAGTAGTTATTGGACATAATAGAGTCTTTAATTTACGTGCCAGAACAATGACTTCACCCGACATTCGTGCCGGAATAGCCTTGCTGATAGCCTCAATGGCTGCCGATGGTAGTAGCAGAATCTATAATGTAGAACAGATAGATCGTGGTTATCAGAATATTGAAGGTCGGTTGAATGCACTTGGAGCAAGGATTACGAGAATATAAAATGATGCGGAATTTTGAAGATAGAATATGATTAAGGAAGAAGATGTATATAAAATTGGTTCCTTCAATAAACCACACGGCGTTCATGGCGAGTTGGTGTTTACTTTCGTAGATGATGCCTTTGATAATGATGAATGCGATTACCTTTTTTGCAAACTCGATGGTATTTTTGTACCATTCTTTATAGAGGAATACCGTTTCCGTTCTGATACTATGGCATTGATGAAACTCGAAGGAGTAGACACGGCCGATCAGGCACGAATGTTTACTCAAGTAGAAGTTTATTATCCTAAAAAGTATGCAGACAAGTCGACCGGTGCAGCTTTAGCAAGTGATTATTTGATTGGTTACGGTGTGGAAGATCGCCGGGAAGGTTATTTGGGGCAGGTAACAAATGTGGATTGTTCAACCTTAAATGTATTGCTGGCTATAAAATGCGGTGATGAGGAATTGTTGATTCCTGCCCATGAAGAATTGATAGATGAAATTGATGATGAAAAGAAAACGATTAAGGTAAATCTTCCCGAAGGTCTATTAGGTTTAAACAAAGATAATAAAGAGTGAAATCTTTGTTAATCTCTGTCTTGAACAGTGGGTAGACGGAGTAAAATATCTATTTTTGCGACGAATATGAAGAAGCAGGAAAATAAGAAAAAACAAATAGCCATATTAGGGTCGACAGGCTCTATCGGAACTCAAGCTTTGCAAGTGATTGAAGAACATCCTGATTGCTATGAAGTTTATGCACTGACAGCTAATGATAAGGTAGAACAACTAGCAGAACAAGCTCGTAAATTTATGCCTGATGCTGTAGTTATAGCCAATGAGGAAAAATATCTTTCTCTTAAGAATTTGTTGGCTGATCTACCTATCAAGGTTTATGCCGGAGTTGATGCGCTCTGCCAAATTGTGGAATCCGAATCTATAGATGTAGTGTTGACTGCTATGGTTGGTTTTGCGGGTTTGAAGCCGACAATTCATGCTATTCGTGCCGGCAAGACAATTGCATTAGCTAATAAAGAAACACTTGTTGTTGCCGGTGAATTGATAAACCGACTTGCTTTGCAATATCATGCACCCATTATTCCGGTTGATTCAGAACATTCGGCTGTTTTTCAATGTCTGGTTGGCGAAGTGGGAAATCCTATAGAAAAAATTATATTGACTGCTTCCGGTGGCCCGTTTAGGACGTATTCTCTCGAACAGTTGAAATCGGTTACGAAGGTTCAGGCTCTGAAACATCCTAATTGGCAGATGGGTGCTAAGATTACCATAGATTCTGCTTCTATGATGAATAAAGGTTTTGAGGTGATAGAAGCAAGATGGCTTTTTGGCGTTAAGCCCGAGCAGATAGAAGTTGTGGTGCATCCACAATCGGTTATCCATTCTATGGTACAGTTTGAAGACGGAGCTGTGAAAGCGCAGCTCGGCTTGCCGGATATGCGTCTGCCGATACAATATGCATTCTCTTATCCCGATAGGCTTCATTCATCGTTTGGACGGTTGGATTTTGCAATGTGCGGTTCACTGACTTTTGAAAAGCCTGATATCTCACGTTTTCGCAATTTATCGCTAGCATACGAGGCGATGTATCGTGGTGGAAATATGCCTTGCATCGTTAATGCAGCTAACGAAGTGGTCAATGCCGCTTTTTTGAATGATGACATTAGCTTTTTAGGCATGAGCGATGTTATCGAGACTACCATGAAGCGGGTCGCATTCCTGCAAAATCCGGGCTATGATGATTATGTGGCTACTGATGCCGAAGTCCGACATATCACTACCGAAGTAATAAATAATTCTAATAAATAAATTCTTTATCCAAGATGGAAACATTTTTAATTCGCGCTCTACAATTGGTAATGAGTCTTTCACTTCTGGTTATTATTCATGAAGGTGGACATTTTCTTTTTGCACGGTTGTTTAAAGTGCGAGTAGA
>JALNVG010000125.1 GCA_023227685.1 Bacteroidaceae bacterium | reverse complement strand
CGCATCTGTTCTCGTCCCGTCCGAATAATTCTTTCGTTCTTCAGCAGACGGCGTTGGTAGATATAAATAATAACACCCGAAGCGAGCAATACCAACGCCAGGACAATCAAGCTATTTCGTAACAGGCGACTATGTTCAAAATCCAGTTGAACATTCTTCTTCTCCATTTTCTCCTGATTATATCTGGCTTGTATATCACCAATTGATTTAGTCTGATTCAGTCGATCAACCGAATCGCGGCATGTTATGTAAGCATCCACATATTCAGTAATATGATCATAATCTTTTTGTTCCTTACTTATCAGATACAAACATTGATATATAGATCTCTTTGTATAAATGTTAATGTTTTTCTGTATTAGTGCTTTATTAAGATATACTTTCGCCGAATCATATTGCGCAATATGGCGGTATGTATCGCCAATCTCCAAATAAATCCGGGAAAGATTATCTTTTTTCTCGCTTGAATCAATAGTTTTCAATTTATACAAGCAGAAAAAAGCCGACTCAAAGTTATACACCCTCAAATAGATGGCCGAAAGTTCGTCCAACCCTCTGCATAGCATTTCATTATCCCGTGTGAGTTCAGATATCGCTATTGCCTTTTGATAAGATTTGATCGAGTTCTCCCAATCACTCTTTATACTGTAAATACGACCGAAATAGCACCACGACGAAGCAATATATGAACTGTCATTTGCCAATAGAGCATACCTGTAGGCTTCTTTCATCGCCTTCATAGCAAGATCAGCCATCGATCGATAAGCATATACCATTCCCAGACTTGAATTGGCAAGAAACCCCAATCGGTAATCTTTTGTTTTCTTTACTTCATCGGAAGCCCGCAGATAAAATTGTATAGCCGTTTCGGCTTTACCCATATCTTCATGTATTTGTCCTTCGTAATGCAATGCCATCGCTTTACGTTGTGCATCGCCATGTTTCATAAAATAATGATAAGCTATATTGATCAGTGAGTCCGACGTCTGATGAATATTATTTTTGTCGCGTGCCTGCGTCATCAGCAAACACCATGTAGCGTGTTGCAAACCTTGAGAAGCCGGAGGAACAGGCATCGACTGTAGAATAGCTAATGCGCTATCCGGTCTTTCATACATAACAGATTCGGCGCAGACAAGCTCCGGCGGCATTTTTTCACTTCTAGACGAGCATCCCGGACCGAAACCTATTATTATTAAGATTAACAGCCCTATTAAATAACGTGTTTTCACCATATCTGATTACAATCATATTCTGAATCGTAAAGGTAAACAAATTTATCTTCTAGCAGAATACGATAATCAAAAATGACCTATTTAGCATAAAATTTCTTTGTTGAGATTCAACATTGAATAAACAATTTTCACGCACAGTTTAAAAAAACTTTTAATAAATTATCCATGCTATAATTCCAATTGCCCAATTCCAATTGATTATGCACTAAAAGAGCTTTTTAAGCATTTCCAATTTGGGTATATCAAAAGTAAGAGTTGAGACATCTACAACAAATTTAGAATGTGAAGTACCCAAAAAGAACAATATAATATGTACGATGTTATGTGAAAAATTAAACAATAGAGAACCGCTTCCATCACCTCTTGTACTTTGCAATCATGATGACAGGATTGTCCTCTTCATCAAGTTTAGCGGCAATCTTCTTTAGATGACCGCGCAATTTACCGTTCTTGTATGCCTCAGCTAATTCAAAAGCAGGCAATACTCTAGAAAAAGCGACTCCATCTTTATTAATAAAGGATAACATAAACATTTCAAACATGATCTTAACGGGAACTTTCTCTGTATAATCGGCATTATAAATCGTAACCCTAAAAATTTTATTGGTCTCTTTATCATACATCAGATCGGTTCTTTCCACATCAGAATCCATTTTAAAATCAAAATCTTTCTTCGCAGTCTGCATGAAATAATAACGATCTGTCATAACACTAGGGAAAAGAAATATTTCGGGACTCATGGTTTGTACAGACGGCTTCCTTACGATAAAAGGAATCAAACCCGCATCAGGAGAATATCTATATATCGTATCGGCGGATATCTCGTTGAGTAACCAGCTGTCTTTATAGGGAATCATTCTCTTATTGTAAATACTCCAATCACGCTTTTTCCCATCAACTTGCTTTAATATCAATGAAGTTTTCACCTTATCGTATGGAATCGGTATTTCTTTGATGCTTCCATCTTGTTTGGATGCCAACATAAAGAAGTTTCGTTTTGTTTCTTCTTTATCAAAACTCAAACAATCGTCATGGCAGATAAGTCGGTCTTTATCAAAATTACCTATTTCACCGTAAAAATAATTTTCTTTTTGTTTAAAACTCCGTTTAAAATTACCCTTCAAATCATATACGACTATTTTTGCCAAATAGTGGTTGTTGACAAACATCTCTTGCCGATCCTCGTCTAGAACAATATCCAGAATATTGGTATATTCTTCGCCGCCTTGTCCCAGTCGGTTTATCCTGCGTATCCCTTTCCCGGTTGTGCGATCGAACAGGTAGATATTGCCATCTGTCCTCCCGTTGTTCTTTGTGATAATGAGGTTCTTGCCAATGGCGCGGACATTACCTGAAGTCAAAAATTCATCACTCGTCTCCAATGGCACATACTCTATATCGAATATATCCTGCAAGACTACATCCTTCTTGGGATAATCCTTCGTCACATCCACCGTGATGAAGTTATTTTCTATTGGAGATTTCGTACTACATCCGGCAAAAATAAAGGCCGGAATAATCACTGATATTATATATTTACTGATCATACTCTTAAAAATTAAAGATATTATTTACTAGATTTCACATTACATAGGTTCGGTCTTCCGATCTCAATCTCGTAATCTGATGGAGAAGGGCATAACCATTGACAGATACATTGCTTACAAGGCTCACTATTTCGCAAACGTAACCAAGATTGGCCTTCACTGATCTCTCTTTGTATCAACCAATAAATACGATGAGTATAGATATTGCCTAAAACAGGATAGTGTACATTTGCATATACATCACCATTTGACTGAATCGTTATTTTGCCAAAGTCATTCTCATTAAGGACCTGTTTTCTGAAAAAATCTTTCAGTCCTATATGAACAGATAAAATATCTTTACTTGTCAAAAAGACATTTTCTTCAAAAAAATTAATATTTCCATTTGATTTCATCAAACAGTAGTGATAAAGTTATTATAAACTACAGACATACTTAATATAAACAACCATACTAAGATTACATACTTCTCTCTAAGTGTTTTCATCATGGATAACATGTTTGCTTTCATAATATTCGATGTTAATGAGTTTTTTCTTTTAAGTTTGTAAAGATAAGAAAAGAAAACTCGGTTTCCAAAAATATTTGCGGACATTTAAAGCCATAAAATTTGTTAACAATATTAAGATATACTACTAAATATAATCAAGCTACAAAATTAAGACCTATACAAAAAAGAGACATTTAATACGTTAAATAATTTAACGCTACATCAGAAAGGAATTTTTGTCGGTAAGTACCGCTTTGAACCCCTCATACTTTTCTCTCATATAGAATTCAGACTCATTTAAAGTGCACAATCATCAGAATAAAAGGATCTTCTTCATTCATTGAGTCGAAGAGCTTTTTTAGCGGGCCGCTTAATTTGTGATCGGAATCGGCTTTCTCTAAATCATCTCTTCTTAATTTGATGAATCCCAATTTTGAATCCGATGATCTGCCTGATATAAAGTTCGAAGCATCCACCGTTAGATCCTGATCCGCATAATCTTTATTTTTCATGGTTACTTCATAGAATGTTCCTGATTTATTATCAAGTACATAATGATTTTCTTTTCCTCCTTCATTCTTTGCAAAATCATACGCCATTTCATATGCACTAAAAAAGGTATATTGTCCAATATCAAGCAGACCATCCAGCAATATGGGCGGTGTGTTTGTTCCTACAGATGGCTTATGAACGAATTTGGCTTGTAATTTTAAATCAGGCTTTAATGCAAAGAGAGTATCCGAAGAGTATTCATTCAATATATAATCTTTTCCATCCGGCACAGCGCTTGATATAAAGAAGCTAATGACCATGGCCATTCCATCTTCCTGTTTACTGGTGATTTGTGATGAAATTTTCTTGTCAAAATGGATATTTAAATCCTTCATTTCTCCATTTATTTTTGATAGCAGGTAGAAAGAGTTGGACTTGGTCGCTAATTTATCATGGCATAACAGATATTTGCTATTATAGTCGAATATAGCATCAATTAAATTTGTCTTTTCTCCGGATGAATCATTTCTGAGCGGCAGACTTCTCTTAAAAACGCCAAACCTGTTGTAGACCTGAATTTTATTGGGATAACTGAAGACATAGAGATTATCTTCTTTTTCAGAATAGGTCTGAATCCAAAAATGCATATAATCTTCAGGACCCTGTCCGTATCTTGAAATGCGACTGACAGCTTTGCCTTGCCTGTTAAAAAAGACATAGCTGCAATCATACGAATTTAAGGCTATAATGTAATGCTCCGTTATATAGACACAATGGGAATATAAGAAGCTGTCTTTTGTTTCCAAAATTAAATAGTCAACATTAGCAATGTCATGAATATCCATTGTTTTAGATGCATAATGTTTCGTGGCATCGAATGTAATGAGCGAAGAATCTTTTTGCCGAATGCTCTTGTTGCAAGAGGCAAAGCTTAACGACATTAAGCTAAAAAATAATAAAAATACAAATGTTCTCATGATACAAAACATGATTAATATACTCTATTTCTTACCTCTGAGTTAGAAGTGCTTCGTTCCCCTACTCTCTTGACTTTTGAATTTCCAAAGCTGTAAGACACTCTGAAACCGAAACTGTTCGGTTCTGATTTGGCATAATCTATACTTCTCAGATAGTTATTTTCATACACCGTCTTCCGGACCTGCGTCCATTTATGGTCATACATATAATTGACAATGTTGCAATAAAGGCTGAATTGAAAATCCTTAATGCCCTTTCTCAATTGTGCATTCCAATTGAAAGAAGCCGGCATCCGCGTGTATGTGTTTCGAATTTTAGAAGTATATACAACGCCACAGTCGAACCACCATTTGTATCTGTTGGAAAGCGTGTAGTTATTCTGTAGTGAAAAAGCGCAGCTATTGTTCTCGAAATCGATGTCTATACCCGGCGAATTGCTGATCATTCGTTTCCAATGATACGTTAAGTTGATATTTGAATTGGCATTACCTTTAAAATACCTGAACGAAGTACTGAACCACATATAGAAATTCCGCCTCTTACCTCCGTTGTCCATTGTGTTTTCAATGAGATTGCCCTCTTTGACTATCTGTATGAAATTGATTCCATGATTGTCCAGTTCGTATGATGCCGACAAAAAGTACTTGCTTTTGAACCCATACGTAAATTCCTGATAATACACATTTTCCGGCTTAAGAAATGGATTTCCTACAGAATACTCCGTAGGCGAGATATATTCTTTAAACGGATTCAGATTGCGATAACTCGGCCTGGATACTCTACAGGAAAACGAATAACTCAGGCTGTGTATTTTGGTTGGATTATAATTAATATTAAGATAGGGCAATACTTTGAAATAATCGGTAGTAAAATCTTCGTTTGTTGTATATTCTTTACCCTTGTAGTTTGTATATTCCAATCGTGTACCTAACTGTGTATCAAATTGATAGTTCCAGGACTTCTCGGCTTCAATAAACAGGGAAGGCGTAAATTCCCTCACCTTAAAATGGTTGCTGTAAACAGGATCAAGATGGTATGCGCCCTCCTGCCAGTTGCTGTATTTATTATCATCGCTTACTTTGGAGTAATAAGCATCTGCCCCCAACTTCAGATTGCATATCTTGTCAAGATTGTTTCCATATTCTATTTTTCCGGAACAGACATTGGATATTTGCGGTACACTCTGTTCTATATTCTTATAATTAGAAATCGCTTCGCCGTTATCATCTATACGATTCATCAGGTTACGCGAATAAGATTTATTATAATTATACAAATAATCAAGATCGCCGGTGAAATAACGCTTCCCGTCTTTTGAATGATAGCGATAGTTTGCATTCGCAGCCAACTCCCGGTTCCGTTTTTTATCAAACTTATTCATGTCTATCGTCGAATCCAAGGCATTCATCCCGTTTGTTTTGAAAGTGGTAAAGCCTGTATTATTGCCGTTGGTATTTTCCAGCGAGCTGTTGACAACAATACCCACTGTCTTTGTTTTATCCAGTACATAGTCCGCCCTCAGGTTGGCAAAAAAACTGTTCTCCCACGTATCCGACTTATATTTCTGATTTGTAATCAGAGGCGTTTGCAAATAATCGGTCTGAACCTTCGACGTTCTGTAAGTATTATAGTGACCTGAGCCGAGCGACAAGTCTGTAGACAATTTATTCTTGTTATAGGATAGATTCAGATTGGCATTCTCCTTAAAATGATGGGTCCTCCATACAGCACCATTGGCAAAACCTCTCAGCCCTTCGTTCTCCGCATTCTTGAGTTTGATATGAATCACTCCAAAATTGCCTTCCCCTCTGAAACTGCTTCCCGGAGCCGTGATCACTTCTATTTTGTCGATGCTCGATGCCGGTAGAGTTTGAAGATAAGCAAACAACGCCTCCGGTGTCAGATTGCTTTTGCGATTATTGATATAAACCTGCGTAATATTTTTCCCTATAATCGAAAAACCATTGTCGTTGGCAATAACCAGAGGTACAAACCGCAAAGCCTGCAGCGTATTATTATTTTCATTCATGGGATTTGTTGCCATGTCGTAAACGATACGGTCACTTTTTACCGTAACGGCCTTTTTATAAGCCGATACCGTAACTTCTTTCAATGTAAAGTTGGGATCCGGCGCCATCACCACATAAATAAAGCCTGTTGAATCAGCTATATTCCTTATTTCCTGAGGCTTGTATCCTATATTTGTAATATACAGCGACGAGCCTTTTTTATTGATGAAAACAGTAAATTTGCCATCATCCCTGCTTTGCACGATATCGCCGCCTGAAAAGCTTTCCCCTGAATAGATCTCAGCAACTAAAACACCGGATAACGGCACTCCGTTATTATCTGTAATCTGTCCTTCCACTTTTTTCTGTGCATAAACAGATATGCTCAAAATAGCAAATAACGCCATCCACAGCCACTTTCTAATAATACTACTTGATTGATTCATTTTCACTGCAAATTCAATAAATAACGATCTATATCACAAATTCTCCAGACATATATCGTTCTATGGATAAAGTGTTTTCATCATGGATAACATGTTTGCTTTCATAATATTCGAT
>JALNVG010000124.1 GCA_023227685.1 Bacteroidaceae bacterium | reverse complement strand
TTTGTTCCATTTGGTCAATTGGCATACGATACGATGCTGGGCTACATTCGTATCCTGATACTCATCCACCAATATATAACGAAACTGATTGCTGTAGCGATCGAGTACTTCAGGAAAATCACGGAACAGCACATACGTATACAATAACAAATCATCAAAATCCATGGCACCGGCCTGACGACAACGTTGCCAATACCGCTGATAGATAAGACTGATAGACGGCATCTTGATAGCTCTGTCACCTACGATCACTTCTTTATTTGCCGCATAAACGGTGGGAGTAACAAGATGGTTTTTTGCATTTGATATCCTATTGAGAACGGTACCGACCTTATATATTTTATCATCCAGCTCCATTTCTTTTATTATGGAGTGTATCAAACTCTTGCTATCGGATGCGTCATAGATGGTAAACTGTGATGTAAAGCCTATGCGCTCGGCCTCAACTCTGAGGATACGTGAGAATATAGAATGAAAAGTACCCATCCACAATTGTCGGGCATACTGGCTGCCAACTTGTCCGGCAATACGTTCTTTCATCTCCCGCGCCGCTTTATTGGTGAAAGTGAGTGCTAAAATATTTGAAGGATTATATCCGTTTTCAAGTAGATAGGCTATCTTATAAGTAAGTACACGCGTTTTTCCTGAACCGGCGCCGGCTATAACGAGCAACGGCCCATCGTTATAAAACACTGCGGCACGCTGACTATCATTTAATTCCTTGTCGTAATTTATATTCATGACAACAAAAATATAACATTACTTTAATATACATATCATTTCCTTTCGCTTTTTTGAAATTGATTATACTGATTATGTATAATATAAACTTATAGAATTACGAATAAAGGTATTATAACATATTTTCACCCTTCAAAAGGGCTGCGTTGGTTTCAAAGTATTATCTTTGTCGTTCACAACGATAAAAATTCTAAAAAAGAAACGAAATAGAGATGAAATTAATTGTAGTCACATCACCGGAATTCTTTGTTGAAGAAGATAAAATCATTACCGCTCTTTTTGAAGAAGGGCTGGATGTTCTTCATTTACGCAAGCCCAAAAGCCCTTCTGTTTTTATAGAAAGACTACTGACGCTTATTCCCGAAAAATACCATCAGCGTATTGTGACGCACGAACATTTTTATTTGAAAGAGGAATTTAAGTTAATGGGCATCCATCTCAATGATAGAAATAAAATTATTCCTGAAGATTATGAAGGACATATAAGCTGCTATTGTCAATCAATAGACGAGGTGAAAAAGAAAAAACATTTTTATGATTACATCTTATTAAACCCGGTTTTCGACTGTATTTCAAAGCCGGACTCTCACCCTATCGTAACAGATAAAGACCTGATGCAGGCAAAAAAGGATAAAATCATTACTTCGAAAGTTGTGGCTTTCGGCGGGATACGGGCTGAGAATATACAAAAAGTTAAAGATTACGGCTTTGATAGTGTAGCGGTGATGGGCGACTTATGGGATAAATTTGATGAACATTCTGATAATAATTTTAAAACACTGGTCGACTATTTCATTAAACTAAGGAAATTAGCTGAATAATACACTCCGCGTGCATTTATCAATTCTCCATCTTCTTAACATTCATATTTGGCCAATAACTTGAGAATGTACCAACCAAGCGCTATCTGAATAATCATACCCGGAAAGCCTAAGGTGAAATCCTGCACTGCGGCAGCAAAGCTATCGGCTATAATAAATTCAATCACTCCACCGATCAACTGATAAGATACAACAGTAACAAGCAACAAGAGTAATGATACTTTCTTGCTGTATTGGGCCACCGCCGAAGCTATAATGGCCAAAAGCGACGATTTAATTAATAGAATTGGAAGCACGGCAGTTGGCGGCATACCGAACAACAAGTGATTGCAAATAGGAGAAATTACGGCTGTAAGCAACCCTATACGAATACCAAATTTATAAGACGCGATCAGGGTAAAGAAATAAATAGGAAGAAAGATTTTCCCGCCTTCCGGTATTAAATGACAAAGTTGAGGAAGAACTATATTGCCTAACACAAATGCAGCACCCAACAAATAGGTACGATAGTTGGTAAGGGTCAGACTTACGGGCTGAAAGGAAGTACTTCGCATAATCAATTGTTATTAATAATCTAATAATAAATATCAAAAATAGAATAATTTATTTTCACATCCAATTATTTTTGAATAATATGTTCTGCATTAACTAAAATAAATTAAACATCCGATTGAAACTCTTTTGTTCAAAGAAACTTCAAAGACTATGCCTACAAGTAACAAGCCATAATTAAAGGCCTTTAATCATTAAAATAATAATCGTTGAAGCAGAGATTAAGCATCTTTGAAAGCTCAATTACTCTAGCCCGTGTATGCGGGCTATATGGTTTCCATACACGGGCCGGATAGCCCGCGTACACGGGCTACATAGTTTGCGTACGCGGGATAGACTATTTAAGCCGCAAAAAACAATAAATATAGAGGAAACCACACTTAATCTAATGAAAGAATAGACTATTAATGGTTAGATCACTAAAGTACATGCATACAAACCTATACTTTCTCCTTTATTATGATTTATATTTAATTCTTTAAACATTCTCAATAGCAGCTTGCGCCGCAGCCAAACGGGCAATGGGAACACGGAAAGGAGAACAACTAACATAGTCAAGTCCTACCTGATCGCAAAATTTGACGGAAGAAGGTTCGCCGCCATGCTCACCGCAAATACCACATTTTAAATTAGGACGAACCTTACGCCCTTTCTCTGTAGCCATCCGTATAAGTTGGCCTACCCCATTCTGGTCAAGTACACGGAACGGATCGACTTTCAAAATCTTCTTTTCCAGATAGACAGGAAGAAAAGAAGCAATATCATCGCGCGAATAACCAAAGGTCATCTGGGTCAGGTCATTTGTTCCAAAAGAAAAGAACTCGGCAGCAGATGCAATCTTATCGGCAGTCAATGCCGCACGAGGTATTTCAATCATCGTGCCAACTTTATATTCGATACGAGAACCTACTTCATCAAACAATTTCTTGGCCTCATTATCAATCACAGTCTTCTGCTCCTGAAACTCATATAAGATACCGGTAAGCGGTACCATGATTTCAGGCAGCACAACTATGCCTTCATTTTTCAACTCAAGAGCAGCACCCAAGATAGCTCGCGTCTGCATCTGCGTAATTTCAGGATATGTATTGCCGAGACGACAACCACGGTGCCCCAACATCGGATTGTGTTCACAAAGGGATTCGACACGCTGCTGAATATATTTCAAACTGACGTGCATCGTTTCGGCCATATCTTCTTGTCCCTTCAGATCGTGAGGCACAAACTCGTGCAGAGGCGGATCAAGCAAACGGATAGTCACAGGCAAACCATTCATTTCTCTAAAGATACCTTTGAAATCAATTTGCTGATATGGAAGAATCTTACTCAAAGCCTTGTATCGTCCCTCAAGCGTTTCGGCAAGAATCATCTCACGCATGGCTTTGATTTTTTCACCTTCAAAAAACATATGTTCCGTACGGCAAAGGCCAATACCTTTGGCTCCGAAACTACGTGCCACTTGTGCATCATGAGGCGTATCGGCATTGGTATAAACATCCATTCGGGTATATTTGTCGGTCAACTTCATCAGCTCAGCCAGATCACCGGATACTTCTGCGGCCTTGGTCTCTATTTTACCTTCGTAAACCTGACCGGTACTACCATCAAGAGAAAGGAAATCTCCTTCATGAAAAACCTCATCGTCAATTTCAACCGTGCGTTTTTTATAATCAATATTTAAGGCACCGACTCCGGATACGCAGCATTTACCCATTCCGCGGGCCACAACTGCTGCATGAGAAGTCATACCACCACGGGCTGTCAGAATACCTTCGGCCGCACTCATACCGGCCAAATCTTCGGGAGATGTTTCAATACGTACCATGATAACCTGTTTGCCGGCAGTATGCCATTGGGTAGCATCATCGGCAAAAAAGACGATCTGCCCTGTTCCCGCACCCGGAGATGCAGGAAGACCTCTGGTCAGTACTTTAGCCCTCAACAAAGCTTTCTTATCAAATACGGGATGAAGCAATTCATCCAATTTATTAGGCTCACAACGCATCAATGCGGTTTTTTCATCAATCTTTCCTTGATGTAGCAAATCCATGGCAATCTTAACCATCGCAGCCCCGGTACGCTTTCCGTTACGAGTCTGAAGAAACCAGAGTTTACCTTCTTGTACGGTAAATTCCATATCCTGCATGTCTTTATAATGTTCCTCCAATTTGCTCTGTAATTCATACAATTGGTGATATATTTCAGGCATAGCTTCTTCCAGCGACGGATAATTTTTCATCCGTGATTCCTCTCTTACACCGGCTAATTTTGCCCAGCGCAAAGAACCTGTTTTTGTGATCTGCCTTGGGGTACGGGTACCGGACACAACATCTTCGCCTTGTGCATTGATCAGATATTCTCCGTTAAACAAATCTTCACCGGTAGCAGCATCACGCGAGAAACAAACACCTGTTGCAGAGGTATTTCCCATATTTCCGTAGACCATTGCCATTACGGTTACGGCTGTTCCCCATTCGTCGGGTATGCCTTCCATCTTACGATAAAGAATGGCACGCTCATTCATCCATGAATCAAAGACAGCACAAAGGGCTCCCCAAAGCTGATCGTAACAATTTGTCGGGAAATCTCTTCCGGTACCCTCTTTAACGGCAATCTTGAATTTTTTCACCAATGTTTTCAGATCATCGGTTTCAAGTTCGTTGTCCAACTTGATCCCCTTGTCAGCCTTTACCTTTTCTATAATAGCCTCAAAAGGATCAATATCATCCTTTTTGACCGGTTTCATTTTCAAAACCACATCCCCATACATTTGTATAAAGCGGCGGTAAGAATCCCATACAAAACGTTCATTACCGGTCTTGCGAGTCAAACCCGCAACAACTTCATCATTCAAGCCCAGATTTAAAATGGTATCCATCATGCCCGGCATAGAAATACGAGCACCCGAACGAACAGAAATTAACAAGGGATTCTCAACATCACCGAATTTCGATTTCATCAACAGTTCGATCTTCGAGATAGACTTCTCCACCTCGTCTTTCAAAATAGAAACAACTCTTTCTTTGCCCAATTCATTATATTCGGCACAAACTTCAGTTGTGATTGTAAAACCCGGAGGTACGGGGACTCCGATCAAATTCATTTCCGATAAATTCGCTCCTTTGCCGCCAAGCAATTCACGCATGCCGGCTCTTCCTTCGGCACTACCATTGCCGAAATTATAAACTCTTTTTTTGTCCATAGGTCTTTATGTAATATTTCATAATACGATTAGATTTCACAAAGCTAAAGCTCTTTAACAAAAATAAATAAATATTATTAAAAAAGCAACTATAAGTACATAAAAAATGAGAATAAAAAGAAAATCACGCAAAGCCTAAAGATATTGGAAAAATATGATTAATTTTGCAGCCAAATTATTAAGTTGGTATAAAAGTGACAAGAAATAAAAAAGTACTTCCTCTATTAGAGAACGTTACCATAACAGATATCGCAGCTGAAGGAAAAGCTATTGCAAAAGTTAACGAATTGGTTATTTTTGTACCTTACGTTGTACCCGGTGATGTAGTTGATTTACAAATAACACGCAAAAGGCATAACTATGCTGAAGCGGAAGTAGTAAACATACATAAGTATTCGACCATCAGGTCCGTACCTTTCTGCCAGCACTATGGCGTATGCGGTGGTTGCAAGTGGCAAATTTTGCCTTATGCGGCACAATTGGCATACAAACAGAAACAAATAAAAGACAATTTGGAACGTATCGGCAAGATAGAACTTCCTGAATTTTGTCCGATTCTCGGTTCCGAGAAAATCCAATTCTATCGTAACAAATTGGAATTTACTTTCTCCAACAAACGTTGGTTAACGCGCGAGGAAATCGAAAAAGATGTAAAGTATGACCAAATGAATGCCGTCGGCTTTCATATACCTAATGCTTTTGATAAAGTTCTTGCCATTGATAAATGCTGGCTGCAATGTGATATTTCCAACCGCATTCGAAATGCCATACGCGATTATGCCTATGAAAAAGGCCTTTCATTCATCAATCTTCGTTCGCAAGAAGGTATGTTGCGCAATCTGATTATTCGCTCATCAAACACAGAAGAGTTGATGGTAATACTCATTTGCAAAATTACTACCGACGAGGAAATGACTCAAATGAAACAATTACTCGAATATATAGGCAATACTTTCTCTGAAATCACTTCATTACTATACATTATTAATAATAAGCGCAACGATTCAATCACCGACTTAGACGTTTCTGTTTTCAAAGGCAAAGATCATATCTATGAGGAGATGGAAGGTCTCCGCTTCAAAGTGGGCCCGAAATCATTCTATCAAACCAATACCGATCAGGCATACAATCTATATAAAATCGTACGCAGATTGGCCGGATTGACAGAGAAGGAATTGGTGTATGACCTCTATACCGGTACCGGAACGATAGCCAATTTTATCGCTCATCTGGCAAAGAAGGTTATCGGTATCGAATATGTGCCCGAAGCAATCGAAGATGCCAAAGTTAATTCGGAAATCAACGGCATTGATAATACGGTTTTTCTGGCTGGTGACATGAAAGATATTCTCACTCAAAATTTCATTAACGAGCATGGGCGCCCCGAAGTAATTATCACCGATCCGCCACGAGCCGGAATGCACAAAGATGTTATAGACGCAATTCTGTTCGCTGACCCGCAACGCATTGTTTACGTTAGCTGCAACCCTGCCACACAGGCACGCGACTTGCAATTGCTGGATTCTCAATATAAAGTGAAAGTAGTGCAACCGGTTGATATGTTCCCACATACACAACATGTGGAAAACGTGGTTTTGCTTGAAAGAAGAGATAACATCAAAATCAATCCGGAAAATTCAGCAGCATCAGATTCAACCCTTTCAAAAACAATGACTTCAGACCAATTATAAAAATGAGAAAATCACGCAATACGAGAAAGAGAGATTATAATAAAGGCGAGGAGAAAAGACAACCTCAACAAAGCGGATATTTAATTAAGGAGCCCTCGGAACTGATGAATTTCCTAGCTAAAATAATGCCTGATGCCAGCCGAACGAAACTAAAACTGCTTTTGTCTAAACGTGTGGTAATGGTTGATAATGTAATTACTACTCAATACAACTTTCTTTTGCAACCGGGCATGAAGGTGGAAATCAGCAAGTATAGAGGAAGAAAAGATTTTCATAACCGTATGCTCAAAATTGTTTATGAAGATGCTCATCTT
>JALNVG010000123.1 GCA_023227685.1 Bacteroidaceae bacterium | reverse complement strand
TGCTCCTCCGGTTTGGCTGACCCGTAAATACCCAGAAGTCCTGATTAAACTGGAGAGCGGTATCAAACTTGACCACGGTTCTAGGCAGCAGGCTTCTTTTGCTTCCTCTGTTTATCGTGAATTGTCCTTTGAAATGATCAAGAAATTAGCACAACGATACGGGCATGACTCGAGGATCATCGGATGGCAGTTGGATAACGAGCCTGCCGTGCAGCGAGATTATAATGACAAGGCCCAAATTGCCTTTCGTGATTTCTTACGAAAGAAGTATAATAATGATATTAATGCCCTGAATGTATCATGGGGTACAGCTTTTTGGAGTGAAAAATATAGTGATTTTAATGAAATCAATATACCGAGACCTTCACAAATGTTTATGAATAGTTGTCAGTTGATGGATTATCAGCGGTTTGCTACTTTTGAAACTACGAATTTTTTGGATGAGCAATGTTTGCTGATTAAAAAATATGTTGTGAATCAATGGGTAACAACCAATTATATTCCTAATTATGAAGAGGGACATATCGGCGGAAGTCATCAGTTAGATTTTGTTTCTTATACCCGTTACATGGTATATGGCGATAACGAAGGCATTGGGCGTCGGGGTTTCAGAGTCGGTAAGCCATTACGTATTTCTTTTGCCAATGATTTTTTTCGTCCTATTCAGGGAACTTATGGAGTAATGGAGTTGCAGCCCGGACAGGTGAATTGGGGCCGAATCAATCCTCAACCTCTTCCCGGAGCTGTTCATCTATGGCTCTGGAACGTATTTGCCGGCGGCAGTGATTTTATTTGTACGTATCGTTTTCGCCAACCGTTATATGGCACGGAACAATATCACAATGGTATAATTGGTACCGACGGCGTAACCGTATCATCCGGAGGTGAAGAATATGTGCAATTCATGAAAGAAGTAAGAAATATCCGCAAAGATTATTCAGATCGTAAGAATGTTCCCGAAGCTTATCGGGCCCGTAAGGCAGCGATCTTGTTTAATCATGAGAATTGCTGGGGAATCGCACTTCAGAAACAAAATTATACATGGGACACCATGTCTCATATTGAGAAATATTATAATGCTTTGAAATCTTTCGGTGCTCCGGTTGATATTATCTCTGATGATAAAGATTTTAATCAATATCCGGTGTTGATTGTGCCGGCCTACGAGATGATTGACAAACAGATGTTGAATCGCTGGATAGCTTATGTGAAACAAGGAGGACATCTTGTACTAACTTGTAGAACAGGGCAGAAGGATCGTTCCGGACATTTTTTTGAAGCTCCTTTCGGATCTTTTATCAAGACTTTGACCGGCAACAATTTGGAATATTTTGATTTATTGCTTCCTCAGTCGCCCGGTAAGGTGGTTATGGATGGAGTGGCCTATGATTGGAATACATGGGGAGAAATATTAAACCCCGGTGCGGATTCTAAAGTGCTGGCTACTTATACGGATGAGTTTTATAATGGCAAAGCTGCGGCTACTACGCGGAATCTTGGTAAGGGCTCCGTTACTTATGTCGGAGTAGATACAAAAGAGGGCGTTTTAGAATCAAATATTCTTAAAAAGGTATATGCATCGATGAATGTTCCGGTGATGTCCTTGCCATATGGTGTTACAGTGGAATATCGCAATGGTTTGGGTATTGTTCTTAATTATTCCGACCAAGTTTATCATTTTATATTGCCTCCGAAGGCTGAAATATTGGTAGGGGATGCGTCGATACCGACAGCCGGTGTTTTAGTGTTTAAATTATAGGGTCTAAGTTTATGTATCGTTGATTCATATAAATTTTGTATATTTGCTCCCGAATTGACAATTTTTGATAGATAGGAAATAAATATGGGGAGAGGTAGTAACTTTATTTTTAGAACAACCGACATAGCTGATTCGATCAAAGAACTTATTGAGAGTAATTTGCCGTTTGTCTTATTCCGTAAACCGGATGAAGATGAATTTTCTCTTCTGGCAGGAGGTGAGATCAGTCTTTTTGATGATATACAAGAATTGAATGGGAAGTCGGGCTATGTAATTTCTCCGTTTTGTATAACGAATGAATGTCCTATTGTACTGATAAATCCGGATATATGTAAGTGGAAATTGCCTGTTCCTGAACGGTCTCATCCCTTAAATAATTGTAAGGAGAAAGTTGTTCCTTATTACAAACCGACATTACCCGAAGCTCCCTATGTTTCTCGTTTTCAATGTTTTATCAAAGAATTGTGTAATCGTACTTTTGATAAATTAGTTCTTTCTTATATGCGGGAAGTAAATGCTTGTTCGGGCTTTTCTCCGGTTGATGCATTTTTTCAGGCTTGTCGTTGTTATCCTCATTTATATGTGTATCTTTGCTATACTCCGCAAACGGGTATGTGGATGGGTTCTACGCCGGAGGTCTTGCTTTCCGGCAAGAAGCAAGAATGGCGTACGGTTGCTTTAGCGGGCACACAATCATTGACCAACGGCAAGTTGCCTCAATGTTGGGATGTGAAAAACAAGGAAGAGCAGGCTTATGTTGCTGCTTATATTCGGAATTGCCTGCAACAATATGATATTTGTTTTTCAGAAGAAGGACCATTTTCTGTTTTTGCGGGTGATTTGTCGCATCTCAAAACGGAGTTCCGTTTTTCCTTGAATAACCAGAGATTGCTCGGTGATTTATTGAAGTTGTTGCATCCCACCCCGGCGGTATGTGGTTTGCCCAAAGAACAAACTTATCGATTTATTCTTGAGCATGAGGGGAATGACAGAAAGTATTATTCCGGATTTATCGGTTATCTTGACCCTGAGGGTGAAACGGATATCTATGTTAATTTGCGCTGTATGCAGATTGAGGGCGAAAAATTACACCTATATGCCGGCAGTGGAATATTATCATCTTCAACTGTTGAGGATGAATGGCAGGAGGTTGAAAAGAAGTGGCAAACGATAGAAAAAGTAATAACGAACTATTAAAGATAAATATAAAGTGTATTCGGACAAGAAAAATGTACTTCAGTTGGTGGCTTTGCTAGAAGCACACCAGATTACGAAAATCGTATTGTGTCCCGGTAGCCGGAATGTACCGATTGTTCATACGTTATCTACTCATCCTGGGTTTACGTGTTATTCCGTCGTTGATGAGCGTAGTGCGGGCTTTTTCGCGATAGGGCTAGCTTTGAATGACGGAAGGCCGGCAGCTGTTTGTTGTACTTCGGGCACGGCTTTGCTTAATCTTCATCCGGCAGTTGCCGAGGCTTTTTATCAGCAAGTGCCTCTTGTCATCATCTCCGCCGACCGTCCGGCAGCGTGGATCGGGCAAATGGATGGACAGACGTTACCGCAACCAAATGTTTTCCAATCTTTGGTGAAGAAGTCCGTCAACTTACCCGAAATTCATAACGAGGAGGATGAGTGGTATTGCAACCGCTTAATAAATGAAGCGTTGTTGGCTACTCATCATCATGGCAAAGGGCCGGTGCATATTAATGTTCCTATTTCTGAGCCGCTTTTCCAATTTACGGTTGAAGAATTGCCGAAGGTTCGTATGATAACCCGCTATGAGGGTCTGAATGTGTATGATCGAGACTACAATGGACTTCTTGATCGTATGATTCAATATAATAAGCGCATGATTGTTGTTGGTCAGATGAATCTGATTTATCAATTTGAACGGAAATATACCAAGATGTTATATAAGCATTTTGTTTGGTTGAGCGAACTTCTTGCCAATCAAACAACGCCCGGCATGTCGATAAGGAATTTTGATTTAGCTTTGCAGGAAATGCCTGAGGAGAAGGTGGAGCAGATGGTGCCGGAACTTTTGATTACATATGGGGGACATATCGTTTCGAAACGATTAAAGAAGTTTTTCCGTAATCATCCTCCCAAAGAACATTGGCATATATCGCAGGATGGTGAGGTGGTCGATTTATTCGGTTCGTTGACGACTATTATCGAAATGAATCCGTTTGAGTTTCTGGAAAAGAGTGCTTTTCTGTTCGAAAACAAACCGGAGACATATCCTTTGATGTGGGAAAATTATTGTAAGACATTAATAGTGCCGGATTTTCCTTATTCGGAAGTTTCAGCCATAGGTTTGTTTCTTAAATCTTTACCAGAATCATGTGTGTTGCATTTGGCTAATAGTTCGACAGTGCGCTATGCACAATTCTTTAATATTCCGGATTCGGTAGAGGTTTGCTGCAATCGAGGTACGAGTGGTATTGAGGGCTCATTGTCAACGGCTGTAGGCTATGCGGCCCGTTCTACCAAAATCAATTTTGTCATTATTGGTGATTTGAGCTTTTTCTATGATATGAATGCACTCTGGTGCGGATATATTCGTTCAAATCTCCGTATATTGCTTCTTAATAATGGTGGTGGAGGTATCTTTCATACTTTGCCTGAATTGGAAATGTCGGGAACATCGAACAAGTTTATAACCGCTGTGCATAAAACTTCAGCCAAGGGTTGGGCCGAAGAGCGCGGAATGCAATATCTGTATGTTGAGAATGAGGAACAATTGGCTGATGCAATGAAACTCTTTACGATAGCTGAGCAACAGGAAAAGCCTATATTGATGGAAGTTTTCACCAATAAAAACAAGGATGCGCGAATTGTTAAACAGGAATCTAAATAAATTGAAATATAATAAATTAATCATATCATGTCAATAGAAAGGAAATGGACAACAATCAGAGAATATGAAGATATCCTTTTTGATTACTTTAATGGGATCGCTCGAATTACGATTAATCGTGAACGTTATCGAAATGCTTTCACACCAACCACAACAACAGAAATGAGTGATGCTTTTCATATTTGTAGGGAGGAAGCTGATATTAATGTTGTTGTATTGACCGGTGCTGGCGACAAGGCTTTTTGCTCAGGTGGCGATCAACATGTCAAAGGGCGTGGAGGCTATATCGACAAAAGTGGAAGACCCCGGTTGGGTATATTGGATGTGCAGAAGCAAATTCGTAGTCTTCCGAAACCGGTTATCGCAGCAGTGAACGGGTTTGCTATCGGAGGCGGTCATGTGTTGCATGTGGTTTGTGATTTGTCTATTGCATCTGAAAATGCCGTTTTCGGACAGACCGGTCCGCGTGTCGGTAGTTTTGATGCCGGACTTGGAGCTTCTTATTTAGCTCGCGTAGTCGGTCAGAAGAAAGCTCGTGAAATATGGTTCCTTTGTCGGAAATATACGGCAAAAGAGGCTTTGGAGATGGGACTTGTGAATAAAGTTGTGCCTCTTGACCAGTTGGAAGATGAGTATGTGCAATGGGCAGAAGAAATGATGAAACTTAGTCCGCTGGCTTTGCGGATGATTAAGTCCGGATTGAATGCCGAGCTTGACGGACAGATCGGTATTCAAGAGCTGGCCGGTGATGCGACATTACTTTATTATCTCACGGATGAGGCTCAGGAAGGAAAGAATGCTTTTCTTGAAAAGCGGTCACCCAATTTCAAACAATATCCTAAATTCCCTTAATTAATAACGGATGTGTTTATGACCGATTTTCAGATAAAAGTAAAGTCCGGTCTGTTGCATTTTAAACAACCGGCAGGGACATCGCGTGGCACATATACCACCCGAAAGGTTTGGTATCTTTATTTATCCTCGCGGGAAAATCCCGAAAGGGTAGGTATAGGCGAGTGTGCGCCTTTGCCGAAGTTGAGTTGCGACGACATACCCAATTATGAACAAGTTTTAGCAGATGCCTGCCGTGTGACCGAACAACATGATGGTAAGCCGGATGCGGAAGCTTTGCGTAATTATCCTTCTATTTTGTTTGCTTTGGAAACGGCATTTCGTCATTATGAAATGGGTAGTGTGGCTCTTTGGAACACGCCTTTTTCGCGAGGAGAAGCGGGAATTCCTATCAATGGCTTGATCTGGATGGGTGATTATACAACGATGTTCAAGCGAATAGAGCAGAAAATGCAGCAAGGTTTCCGCTGTATTAAATTAAAGATCGGGGCTATTAATTTTGAGGAAGAATTAAAACTTATCCGGTTTATAAGGACACATTTCTCATCCGAAGAGGTGCAATTACGAGTAGATGCGAATGGAGCTTTTTCGCCTATTGATGCGCTGGATAAATTAAAACGCTTGGCGGAATTGGATTTACACTCTATAGAACAACCTATTCGTGCCGGTCAATGGGAAGAAATGGCACGTCTGGCAGAGGATTCTCCATTACCTATCGCACTTGATGAAGAGCTTATCGGTTGTAATACTGTAGCCGAAAAGAAGAAACTTCTGTCTGATATTCATCCGCAGTATATAGTTTTAAAGCCTTCTCTTCATGGCGGATTTAGTGGCGGAAAGGAATGGATTGATGAGGCGGAAAGACAACAGATAGGGTGGTGGATTACTTCAGCTCTCGAATCGAATGTCGGTCTGAATGCTATAGCCCAATGGTGTGCTACATTTGATAATCCATTACCTCAGGGATTGGGTACTGGGCAGCTTTTTATTGATAATGTGCCTATGCCGCTTAAGGTGCGACAGGATTGTTTATGGTTTGACAGAGAACAATAATTATGATTTTTGATAGGAAAAAACAGCGGATTACAATTCATGGTGTTACCTATTCTTCTTCCGAAATAAAGGATAAGGTAGCTTTAAATCAGTTTTCTGATTTGGAAAAACATGAAGAGCTGTACTTGGCTTTTGTTGATTTATTTAATTTTCTTGCTGATTGGTTTAGTGATTCTTCATCTCTGATTCTTCATACTTCGGGTTCTACAGGAAAACCGAAAGAGTTAACAGTCAGTAAGGATCGAATGATGCAGAGTGCGCGCCTTACTTGTGAATATTTGCATCTTCATGTTGGTGATAAGGCTTTGTTGTGTATGAATCTGCATTATATCGGGGCAAAGATGGTTGTGGTAAGAGCCTTGGTGGCAGAACTTGATTTGATTGTTCGTCATCCCTCCGGCCATCCGTTGGCCGATGTGCCGGATAAACTTCGTTTTGCAGCTATGGTTCCGTTGCAAGTATATCAGTCTTTTTGTTCGCAAGAAGAAACCGAACGCTTACGCCGGACGGAAATCTTGATTATAGGTGGGGGGAGTATTGATGCTGCTCTTGAATCTAAAATAAAAGAATTCCCGAATGAGGTGTATTCTACTTATGGAATGACCGAAACCCTTTCGCACATTGCGTTGCGTAGATTAAACGGGCCGTGTGCATCTTTTCATTACCATCCGTTTCCGTCGGTATCGCTTTCTTTATCGGCAGAGAATGCGTTGGTCATAGATGCTCCTCTCATTTGTAAAGAGAAATTAGTAACAAATGATATTGCGAAGCTTTTCTCCGATGGTTCTTTTGTTATCTTAGGAAGGAAAGATAATATAATTAATAGTGGCGGTATTAAAATTCAGGCCGAATGGGT
>JALNVG010000122.1 GCA_023227685.1 Bacteroidaceae bacterium | reverse complement strand
TTAAAGAAGGGTTTGGCAAATTATCATCAAACCAATCCGTAGCGTCTTTTTCTCGTTTTAGTTCTTTAATCAATAGGCTTCTTTATCGCCATGAAGAATGTTGACTATGGTCTTATAGATAATATACAGGTCAAGAAAGAATGTCCAGTGTTCGATATACCAGATATCTCTCTGTACGCGCCCTTCCATTTGCCAAAGTTCTTGGGTTTCACCACGAAAACCTGTGATCTGAGCCCAGCCTGTCAATCCGGGTTTTACATAATGTCTGACCATAAACTTATTAATCAGTTTTGAATATTCTTCTGTATGCCTTAACATGTGGGGACGAGGGCCGACCACCGACATACTTCCCAATAATACATTGATGAATTGGGGCATTTCGTCAATATTGGTCTTTCTTATAAAATCGCCGACTCTTGTTTTACGCGGATCATCTTTAGTTGCCTGCATGGTATCACTTTCGGTATTTATTTTCATGGAACGAAATTTATAACACATGAATTCTTTACCATCTTGTCCCGTTCGTTTTTGCTTAAAAATGATCGGACCGGGTGAGCTTCTTTTAATAGCGATGCCGATAATAACATAAATGATGGGAAATATCGTACAAAGAAAAATAAGTGAGAATATTATATCGAAAAGTCTTTTTAGTAATTGATTTTCAGCGGTCGCTAAGGGTTCGTTTCTTATGCTTAGTACCGGCACATTACCGATTATTTCCAAATGCATTTGACGCTTCAGGTAATTGTGTATATTCGGGACGCTGTAAAAACGGATGAAATGATTCTCGCAATAATTGATAATCGGTACAATTTCTTTTTCACGTGAGGATGGAAGACAGCAGTACAGATTATGTATCGACTTTAGTTTAAGATAAGGTATGATTTCATCTATTTTGCCTAAGTATTTAACCTCGTCAGGGAAATTGTTCGATGGGAAATCTTCAAAATACCCCATGACACGGTAGCCGGAAGTCGAGTCATCTGCCAATGAGTGATATAATTCCACAATATTATTGTTTGATCCTGCGAGTAATACGGGCCTTATGTTATTACCTCGACTGCGATATCTTTTTAATAAATGACGAACACTTATTCGATATATAAAAATGGAAATAGCCAGTAGTGAATAGAAAAGAATGAAAAATTGAAAAGAAAAATTGATTGTAGTACAAGTGAATCCCATTATACTAAGTGATAGCAGAGAATAAAGTACTACGTTTCGAAGAACTTTTATAGCTATCTGATCAGGCTTTAATAATCGATGATATAAAATTACACCTGAATATGCGTTGCACACCAGATAACATAAGTCCTGCAAAATGATTTGTCTTAGTAAAAAATCGGAAGAACCGATTGTGATGGCATTATTATTTGCAAAGTAAAAACACAAAAGAAAAATTACGTCAAGAAGAAAAAGATCACCTATTACTACAGTTCCTTTTAATGTTTTATTAAATCTTTGTATTTCCATTCTTACTTTTGTTATTGTCTAGTAGTTAACACGCTGCAAAAATATTAAAAAAAAGTGGAATGTGTTATTTTTTTTCTCCTTTTTTTGATGGAATGATGAGCTATTTAACTCTTAATCCTCCAATAAATTTTCTACTATTGGCACTTCTTACGGATCTTATTGTATGCATCTTTGCAGAACTTTTAACTGATGAGGCGTTTTTAGTAGCGTTAGAAGCCTGGCTCTTCTTGTTTGTAAGCAAGTCAATGGCGGCACTTAACAATGTTTCTTTAGTATTTCCGAACGGAAGATAAGTTTGATAGTCTGTAGTCTCAACAACAGAAGTTGTGGGCTTAAATCCTCCCGATTGTGTACTTTCACTTGAATTATAGACCGTGCAGACAACAGGGTTTATGGTCCATCGGGCTGCTTTGTTTTCAATGCATTCGGTACCCACATTTTGTCCTGCGGTGGTACTTCCCACCGTGTACATGGTGTTGATCTTTCCGTTTAAACAGTTCATGACCATCTCGCCTGCTCCGGATGTGGTGCCTGTGGTAATGAAAACAAGGGTTGAAAGATCCAAATTCTTGCCGGTGCCGATTAGGTTGCTGTTGAAAGTTAGTGTTGTGTCTCGTTCGGCTGCTATCTGGTCATTATAGCGTAATGTGGCCATGGTTTCATCCAGGTAATTTGATGGAACGAGTAGGGTGGACAGAAATTGGGCGCAAGCAATGCTTCCACCTTCATTATAACGTAAATCAAGGATAAGAGATTTAATACCTGCATTGCTGAAGGTGTTTGAAATTGCACGTATTTCGTCATTATATTTCTCAGGGCTTGTGTTTGTACCGGCTGTAAAACTATTATACACCAGATAGCCCACTTTGCTACCGTCATTTAATGTAAGTATGGTATGATAATGTATCGGATCGTCTGCTATGGATGTTGCCTGACCTATATTCAGTACGTGGTCGGCAACTACTTCATAAGTAGTATCATTATCCTCGTTAATGACTTGCTGATAAGTGCCTATCGTTGCCTTAAGCGCATTTGTTTCTCCCAACAATGTGCTTGCATTGCTTTTAGTTATGTACGTTGTGTCTATCTTCATAATCCATTCACCTCGTTTAAGTCCCGCATTATCAGCAGGTGAAGAGGGTATGACATATGTAATGAGTGCATCATATGCCGTACTTTCTTTATTTAAGGTAAGAGAATAGTCAAATCCGTAGGTCGCTAGGGGTTCGTCAAGAATCGAATCAGCAAATGAATAACTGTCTGAACTTGATAAGAGAGAACTGAGAAAAGTTGCCGGACTTTTAAAATAATTCAGCCTGTTACTTTTGGGTATCTCGTTGTAATAGAGATAATTTATTCGCATCACACTGTCTATCCAGACATCAAGAGCTGTCCTTTCTTTGTATTCACTCCATCTATCCTCACCGCAGGAAAAAAAACTGCCTGCAAAGATGAGGGCAACAAGTGGCAAGATGAGTATGTTATTTTGTTTCATTGATCTTTTCATTTCATCTATTTGCAAAAATACGCAATAGTTTATTCATATCCCTCATCTCTGGCGTAAAAATGCGAGTAATTAGTTATCTTTTACTTATGGATTGGCATAAACTTTATTAAAAAGTTTATTATATTCCGAGATGTTATGCTAAATTTGCAAAGTAAAGGTCTTTGATAAATATAGAAAGAAAAAAATAGAAATGAAAAAGGTTGTAACTTTTGGAGAAGCATTATTAAGGTTGAGTGCTCCGGAGAATTTGCGATTCTCCCAGGCATCGGAATATACAGCTACATATGGAGGAAGTGAATTAAATGTTGCTGCTTCGCTGGCCAATTTCGGTTTACCTTCCGAGTTTGTTACTCGATTGCCTGATAACGCTATTGCTAAAGCATGTTTGAAAGATTTTCGTTCGCATGGCTTGTGTACTGATGGTATAGTGATCGGCGGTCATCGAATGGGAATTTATTTTATGGAGTCGGGTGCGGCTTTCAGAAATTCCACTGTTGTATATGATCGTACTGATTCTGCATGTTCAACCCTGGAACCGGGTATGATAGATTGGCGTTCCATCTTTAAAGACGCTGGTTGGTTTCATTGGTCAGGTGTAGCGGCCGCTATTTCGCAGTCTGCTGCAGATACATGTTTGGAGGCTATAAAGATAGCTGATAGTATGGGACTTACCATTTCCTGTGATTTGAATTACAGAAAGAATTTATGGAACTATGGACGTAAGGCTTCCGATGTGATGATACCTCTGGTGAATTATAGTCATGTCCTTTTTGGTGCCGAACCCGAATACGAGGCAATTTTAGGTGTTAAACCTGTGGGCTTTGAAGCTTTGGATGCTTCATATAAACTTGATCTGGACGGTTTCGAACAATACGGAAAACAGTTGAAGACAATAGTCCCTCATTGTAAAAAGTTTTTTCTTGAATTAAGAAATACCATTACGTCAAATCATCATACATTAGCTGGCGTTTTATATTCTGATGATTCATTAAAACATACACAGATCTATGATGTAAACCCTGTTGTCGATTGTGTGGGTACAGGTGATGCCTTTTGTGGAGGATTAATAGCCGGTCTTCATTTTTATCCCGGAAATGATCAGAAAGCTCTTGATTTTGCTCTAGCAGCTTCAGCAATGAAAAATACTTTCACAGGCGATTTTAATTTGGCCTCTGTGGATGAAGTGACAGCTTTGATGGATGGGGGAGATACCGGTAAAGTGCAACGCTAATTTAGACAGAAAGAATGCTGAATGACGGAGCTTCTATCAGATACTTCAGGATAAGATATTTGATGAAATTTTCTTTTGAATGATTAGGTGAACCATAAATAAAAATAAGAAAATGAAAAAAATCAACTCTTCGTTTTTGCGTATTCTGATGGCTGTAGTTCTTGGATTAGTTCTTGTCATCTGGCCCGGTGATGCCGTAGGATATTTGGTTATTACTATCGGTATCTTATTTTTGATACCCGGGTTGCTCTCTCTCATTAGTTATATGACACCGAGATTAAGTTTGTTTAGTCGTCGGAGGTTCCCATTTGGTGGTATAGCTTGTACATTACTTGGCATATGCTTGATTGTAAAGCCGGACTTTTTTGCTAATGCCACAATTTTTGTATTAGGTTTCTTCCTGGCTATGGCCGGTGTGCAGCAAATTTCCTCACTTATCAAAGCTCGTGGTTGGATGAAGGTTCCGTTCGGCTTTTTTATCGCGCCTTTGTTGTTGCTGATTGTGTCTATCTTTTGCTTATTTAAAACAGAGCAAATAAGGGATATGATTTTTATTGCTTTTGGTGTGATGTGTCTTGTCTATGCGGCGTATGAATTATTGATTTGGGCTTCTTTCATGCGTTTGCGTCCCGTTGATAAAGTAGAAGATGAATCGCTGAAAGCAGATGCCGAGGATGCTGTAATAATTGAGAATGAAACAAAGACCGAAGAACAATCCTCATCTGTTGAACCGGATGAAGCGAAAGAGGATAGCGGTAAGACAGATGAAAGTCATGAGAATGATGTTGAAAAGCCCTAAAGTTTTTTGCGAGTATAATATAAAAAAGACGAGGATTGCCGCATATGCGGGATAATTCTCGTCTTTTCAAATTTAGAACAATTATTTCTTAGTTATAGGCCGATTCTCCATGCTCATATACATCGAGTCCTTCTTCTTCTTCACGTTTATTTACTCTTATTCCAATGGTTTTATTTACAATGGTAAATAAAATATAAGTCCAGATGGCACTATAGGCTATAGTGAATAGAGTGACAATGATTTGTACCCATAATTGATGCCAATCGCCATAAAGAGCTCCTTGTGCGGAGCCTGTAATAGCTTTTGAAGCAAATACGCCGGTGAGTATGGATCCGACGATACCTCCTACACCATGTACGCCGAAAGCGTCAAGGGTGTCATCATATTTTAATTTGTTTTTAATAATTGCTACCATAAAAAAACATACGGCTGATGCGACGGCACCGATGCAGAAAGCCCCGAGTATGTTGACTGAACCGGCTGCAGGGGTGATTGATACCAATCCGGCCACAGCTCCTGTGCAAACGCCAACAGTAGTTGGCTTTTTATTAAAGATCCAATCTATAAACATCCAGGTGAGAGCTGCTACGCAAGTAGAGAGGTGCGTTACCATGAAAGCGTTGGCATCCAGACCGTTGGCAGAGAGTCCGCTTCCTGCATTAAAGCCAAACCATCCTATCCAAAGAAAGGCGGCTCCCATGAATACAAAAGGTATATTATGCGGTGTTATAGGGCGTCCTGATTTATAATCCATTCGTTTTCCCAGCATGATAGCTACAACAAGAGCTGACACACCGGCGTTGACGTGAACTACTGTGCCACCGGCAAAGTCTATCGCTCCCATTTGTTGTATCCAACCACCGCCCCAAACCCAATGGGCCATAGGGTCATACACGAAGATGGACCATAAGATGGTGAACATTAAGAAACCCGAGAATTTCATTCTTTCAGCAAATGCTCCGACTATTAGGGCAGGAGTGATAACGGCAAACATACATTGAAATAGGGCAAACAAAATCTCAGGGATGTTGCCAACGGTTAATGTATTGATTGTTATTCCGTTCATGAATACTTTGTCGAATCCGCCTATCACAAAAGCGAGTGGATTGCCTGATTTTGCAAACCCTGTGCCAAAGACGAAACTGTAACCGAACGCAAACCAAAGTACGCTTATTACGGCAACACACATCATACATTGCATGAGAATACTTAATATATTCTTTTGTTTTACCAAACCTCCATAAAACAAAGCTAAACCGGGAATGGTCATAAACATGACAAGAATCGTTGCTACTAATACCCAAGCTGTGTTGCCGGTATTGAGGACAGTTGGTGCACTTTGTGCCATTGCAATAGTAGGTACTGCTATCGTAATGAGCAGTGTTGTAAGAATCCTTTTTAAATAATACGGTATCATAGTTTAATAATCATTTTTTTCTGTTAGTTGTTTTGTTTTATTTTAATTGATTGAATTTCCTTTTTGTTTATTAAACGCTGCAAATATAATACATATTGATATTATAAACTAATTTACTGTGTCTTTTTTTAATGTTTTTATTTGAAATTGTGACATAAACTTACGTAAATAAAAAAAAGAAGAGGACTACCTCACGGTACCCCTCCTCTTGAAACTTAAAACAACCAACAAAAGAAATAGATAGTCTCTATTCCCTTTTTCTTTTATATTATCTGATAAAAAGCAACTCTCTGTATTTTGGAAGAGTCCACATTTCATCATCTACAATCAATTCGAGCTTGTCGATATGATAGCGAATTTCATCAAGAGCAGGTGCAACCGTGTCATGATAAGCAACGGCTTTTGCACGGGCATCTTCAAGTTTGTTTGCCACCTTGCGGGCTTCGATCATCGTGTAAGTGTGATCCTTAATGAAAACGGTGTGTGCTTCTATCTCTTTAATCAGATCTCTATCGTTAGAACATAGTTTCTGAGCTTCTTCAGCAGGGAAGATTCCATTCATCTTATAAACATTATCCACTAATGTTGTCTGATATTTCTTAGCGATAGGAATGATATGATTCATGACTAAATCACCGAATACACGGGCTTCGATCTGAATTTTCTTCGTGTAGGTTTCCCATTTAACTTCATTACGAGCCTCAAGTTCTTTTTCTGTCATGATATTGGTCGACTCAAACATTTTTATGCTACTAGCTTTCAAATAGTTGTCGAAGATGACAGGAACACTTGTTTCGCAATCAAGGCCACGTTTTTTGGCTTCTGCTACCCATTCGTCGCTATAGCCGTTGCCATCAAAATGAATAGGTTTGCTCAACTTGATATATTTGCGAATAATATCAATGATAGCCGAAATCTTCGGTTCACCTTTTTCAATCAATTCATCCACATCTGCCTTGAACAGTTTTAACTGTTCTGCTATGGCACCATTTAAAACGAT